>NZ_JBHYKG010000196.1:0-15809 GCF_042741245.1 Kitasatospora sp. NPDC058965 | reverse complement strand
GCACCCCGACCGGGCTCACGCCGTCCGGCGGCGCAGCGTGGCCGCGCCCAGGGCCAGCGCCAGCGCCGCGCTGCCGAGCAGGACCAGCAGGTCCACGGCGGTCGCGCTGCCGAAGCCCGGACGGGTACTGAGCCGGTTCATCGCGTCCACCGCGTAGGAGAGCGGCAGGACGTCGGAGAGCCCGCGCAGCGCCGGGGCCATGCCGGCCCGGGGTGCGAACAGCCCGCACAGCAGCAGTTGGGGCAGCAGGAAGGCCGGCATGAACTGGACGGCCTGGAACTCGGTGGCGGCGAAGGCCGAGACGAACAGGCCCAGCGCGGTCCCGAGCAGCCCGTCCGACACCGCGACGGCCAGCAGCCCCCAGTGCGGACCCGCGGTGTGCAGCCCGAGCACCCCGACGGTCAGGCCGACGGCGAGCGCGGCCTGGACCAGCGCGACCAGGCCGAAGGCCAGCCCGTAACCGAGCAGCAGGTCGAGGCGGCCCAACGGCATGGTGAGCAGCCGCTCCAGCGTGCCGCTGGTCCGCTCGCGCAGCGTGGCGACCGCGGTGACGAGGAACATGACAGTGAGGGGGAAGGCACCGAGCATCGGCGCGCCGACGTGGTCGAAGACCTGCGGCCGGCCGTCGAAGACGTACTTGAGCAGCACGATCAGCACGCAGGGAACCACCAGCATCAGTGCAACGGTGCGCGGGTCGTGGCGCAGCTGGGCCAGCACCCGGCGGGCCGTCGCGAGGGTGCGTCGCAGGGTCATCTGCGCCCTCCGGTCCCGGTGGTGTCGGGCGCGGTGGTGTCGGGCGCGGTGGTGTCGGGCGCGGTGGTGTCGGGCGCGGTGGCGCCGGGGACGGTGGTGGAGGGGTCGGTCGAGTCCCGGCCGGCGACGAGCCGCAGGAAGGCCGAGTCGACGTCCGGCGCGCCGGTGGCGGCCAGCAGTCCGGCGGGGGAGTCGTCGGCCAGCAGCCGCCCGTCGCGCATCAGCAGCAGGCGGGTGCAGCGGGCCGCCTCGTCCATCACGTGACTGGACACCAGCAGGGTGGCCCCGTCGGCGGCCAGACGGTGGAACAGCTGCCACAGCTCCTGGCGCAGCACGGGGTCGAGGCCGACGGTGGGTTCGTCCAGGACCAGCAGCTCCGGGGCGCCGAGCAGCGCCGCGGCGAGTGAGACCCGGGCGCGCTGGCCGCCGGACAGGCGCGCCACCCGGTCGCGCTCGCGGCCGGTCAACCCCACCCGGGCGATCACCCGGGCCGGATCCGTGCGCGGCGCGCCGAGCACCGCGGCGAAGTAGCGCAGGTTCTCCAGCACGCTCAGGTCCGCGTACACGGACGGGGACTGGGTCAGGTAGCCGACCCGGTCGCGCAGCTGCGGGCTGCCGGCGGGCCGGCCGAGCACGCGGACCTCACCGGCCCCGATCCGCTGGACGCCCACGATCGCGCGCAGCAGGGTGGTCTTGCCGCAGCCGCTCGGCCCGAGCAGCCCGGTGACCGAGCCCCGGGCGATGTCCAGGTCCAGATCGTGCAGCACGTCCCGGCCGCCCCGGGCCACCCGCAGTCCGCGGATCGCCACGGCGGCGGCTCCTGTCGATGGCATGTCGCGCATCCCTGCCTCTCGCCCTGTCCACGCACCGGCCGGTGCGCGCCGGGTCCTCGTGGTGTACCCGGGCCGAGAGCCAATCAGCCGTGCGCGGCAGGCGCCAGATCCGCTCGGCCCGGGCCGGGGGGCCGGTGGTCCCCCACCGCGGACCGGCGAGGAACCGGTGGCAGGCGGTCAGTGGTCGCGCTTCTTGCGCTCGTCCACGAAGACGTGGCCGAACGGGGTGAAGCCCATCGACTCCCCGTAGCGGCCCACACCACCACGGAGCGCGAGCAGGCGCGCTGACCGGGCGTCTCCCGCCTCGCCGAAGTGGAAGACCGCGAGCTCCGCTGCCCGATCGCCGCAGGCGTAGCCGAGGGTCTTGGGCCACCTCGGGTCCGGGTCACCGAAGACCACGGAGGGCCGACCGTAGGCCTGCAGGACGTCGTCGAAGGTGCGGTCGCTCTCCGCCCAGTCCTCGGCTGTCATGACGAGGTTGGTGTACTCGCGGGTCCGCAGCGTTCGGTCGAGGCGGAGCCAGCCGCGCGCGTGAGCCGCGGCGCCGTACTCCGCGGCCACCACGTGGATCTCCGGCTCGGGATAGCAGTCGCGCAGCAATGTCGTCATGGTCAGACGCGAGTTGTCGTCCGGGATCCAGTGCGTGCCGTCGGGCCGGGCCTCGTCCTCGGCGAGGGCATCGAGGAGGAGCGGCAGGCGCGCCAGCCCGCCGTGCGACTCCGGACGCCGCACGGCGGCGTTGAACAGGTCGAGCACGCTGGTGTGTTCCGCCCCGGCGAGCGGGGCTCGACGGCGGAGCCTACGGGGGATGTTCCGCAGCGTCAGCATGCCGACCACGATGCGCCGTTGCGGTCCTGTTGTCCACCCCGTTCCCCGGGGCAGTCGATCAAGGGGGCGAAGACGGGCGATAGGCTCCGAACGAAAGGGGGAACCATGACGGAGCCACAGGTGACGGCTGCCCGGGACGAGAGATGGTGGGTGCCGGGGCTGGTCAGCACACTCCTGCTGCCCGTGTGGCTGGCCGGATTCGGGATGCTGAACGCGTTCGCCGCGCTCGCGAAGTTCGGCGACGAAGGCTGCGACGACGGCACCGGCAGCTGCATGGGGCCGGGCCACGGCACCCAGGTCACGGTGAACGCCCTCCTGGGTGCCGCCGCGCTCGTCTGCCTGGTCGGTTGGCTGCTGCCGCACCGGCGGCGGTGGCGCGCCTTCCGCTGGGTGCTGGCGGCCGTGAGCATGGTGCTGGGCGTGGTGGTGCTGTTCATCGCCGTGAGCACGCCCTCGCACTGAGCCCGCTGAGCCCGCTCTCCGTGCGCCGGGCCCGGACAGAGCCTCAGCCGTCCTGACGGGGCGTCCGATCCACCGGTGGCCCCGACGGGCGAGCCCGCCGCTGTGTCCGCGTGCGCGGCCGGCCGGGCAGGTGCACTGGCGGGCCGGATCGGCCGCTGGGTACGGTCCTGCCATGTCGGATTCAGCCGGAGACGTGGGCCAGCGCAATGCCGAGGTCGTCCGCCGCTACCTGCGGGTGTTCGAGACGAAGGAGGTCGCCGAGTTCGAGGAGCTCGTCGCCGAGGACGTCCTGGTCCACGGTGCGGGCCTGCACGGCCGGGGCCGGCACTACCCCGAGGGAGCGGTGCTGACACCGGGGCTGTCCAACTGCCGGGTGCAGGTGGACGACCTGTGCGCCGCCGGGGATCGGGTCACCGTGGCGTTCACCCTCACCTACACCCACGACCGCAGCGGCCGGGACCTCACCATGACCGGCCTCAAGTCCTACCGGCTCCGGGACGGGCGGATCGTCGAGTTCTGGGGCGAGACCGACCTGTACGGCCTGCTCCGCCAGGCCGGCCTCGTGCCCGAGCAGATCCCGCCGTTCTGACCGGACCAGGCCGGTGCCGGCCGCTCCTGGCCACGAGGGTCGTCGGGACACCGGGTGCACCTGACCCGTACGGTCCCGCCCGGCGTCAGCCCATTCCGCGTGTCAGCGCCACGGCCGCCTGGGTCAGGTCCGGGACGGTGACGGTGTCGTCCGCGTAGAGGGACAGCACCACGTCGCCGCGGCGGACCAGGAGGTTCTCCTTGCTGACGTGGCGCGCCGGGGGCGCGGTCTTGATCAGCAGTGCCTCGTCGCCGAGGCCGCTGACCGGGGTCGCCGAGACGTCCACGGTGGCGGCGCCTTCGGGGTACAGCGCGCTGAACCAGGCGCACTTCGTGGTGGTGTTCTGGCGGACCTGGTCGAGCGACTTCGCCGCGTCACCCGGGCCGTAGGCGTAGAAGGCCAGCCCGACCGGGTTGGTGCCGGAGTTCAGCGGCTCGGTCGCGGTGGCGATGCTGAGGCCGCCGGCCAGGTCCAGGTCCTTGCCCGTCAAGTAGGTGCAGCTGTCCGCGGAAACCACGGAGGGTGCGGCGGCGGTGGCGGCGGGCCCGCTGTCGCGCTCGGCCTCCGCACCCGCCGTCCACCCCGGCGGCAGCGCGGGACCCAGACCGAGCATGGCGGAGTTGGCGCTCCTGGGCAGCAGCGTCTTGAGGTAGCTGCCGGTCGTGCGGGCGCCCTGGTCCGGGGTGGCGGGTGTGGTGGTGGCCGGCGCCGGCGGCAGCGCGGACGCCGTCGCGGGCGGTGCCGCGGGCGTGGTCGGTGCGGCGCTGCTCGGGCTCGGCGGCGCGCCGGCCGAGCTCCGGGTGCCCGCGGTGCTGGAGCACCCCGCCACGGCCAGTACCAGCGCCGTCAGCGCCGTGGCCCCCACTGCAACTCGCCCACCGTGTCCCGGTCCCATGCGCAGCACCCGCCCCTTGCCTTCGCTTCCATCCGTGCCACGCCACTCCACCACACACGGCTGCGCCCCGGCAGCCGTTCCACCGAACGGCTGCGCGAGTGTGGCAGGCTGAGGCTGATCGATCGCGCTCGGACCGGGCCGTGGCGACCAGGATCTGGGGGAATGGTGCGGGGAGCCGGACTGACAAGCCGTCGAATGCTGCTCCGGGCAGTGTTGGTGGCCACGAGCCTGTCGGCCGTGGGCGGGTGCGGGCACGCCGACCCGTCGCCGAGTACCGCGGGCGCTGCCGCACCGGCCGACGGCCCCGCAGGTGGGCCCGCCACGTTCGCGTTCCGGTCCGACAAGGAGCCGATCGAGGGCCGCTTTCCCTGGCTCGCCCCGGTCCGGTCGGTGCGCTGGACGGTGTTCCCGCTGGGCGTCGCCGACCCCCGGGTGCCGGGTCCGACCGACGTCGAGCTGGACGGGGTGGCGTGGTTGACCACCGCCCAACTGACGGCGCTGCAAGGGCACCTGACGTGGCAGCGGGCGTCCCCCACCCACTACCCGCCGGGCCTGGACCCCTCACTGCAGGGCGGCACGTGGCTGCACAGCGACGAGTTCGACGCCGCCCAGCACCTGCACGACGGGCGGTTCTTCCTCGATCCGCAGCGGAGCGAGGTGTACTTCTCCGTGCTGAACCCACCGGCGGTCTCGCCCTGATGCGGCGGGCCGTCCTCACCACTCGGTGGCTGTGAAGTCGATCGGCTGCGGGCGCAGTCGGCCGGTGTGCGCGACCAGGGCGGTGAGCTGCTCGGCCATCCGCTCGGGTGCCAGGTGGCGGCGGTCGCCGTGGCCGGGCAGCACCCAGGCGAAGCGGAGCAGCGGCGCCGTGCGCGCCAGGGAGGCGGCCAACTCCTCGATCGAGTACCAGGTGACGTGTTCGGCGACGGCCAGTGCGTTCCTGCTGCGCGACCAGGAGAAGCTGTCGCCGCTGAAGCAGTACCGCTCGTCGGCGACGTAGAGCACGCTGCCCTCGGTGTGGCCGGGCAGGGGGTGTGCGACCACCCCGGCCGCGACCTCGACGGATTCGGTGCCGCGCAGCACCCGGTCGGCGTCGGGTGCCGCGGCCAGGTCGCCTTCGTGGATCCAGAGGCGGGCCCCGAACCGGTCGGCGTACCGGCGGCCGTGGGCGGCGTGGTCGCGGTGGGTGAGCAGGACGTCGGTCACCGGGCCCAAGCTCTGGTAGCGGGAGGCGAGTTCGTCCGACCAACGCGGGGTGTCGACCATCATCAGGGTGCCGCCGGGGCGTCGCAGCAGGTAGGAGTTGGCGGCGGCGGTGTGGTGCGAATTGTGGCCGCAGAGCAGGACGTTCTCGTCGAGCGCCAGCGGGAACGGGTCCGCGGCGCTGTCGAGCGGGCCGTCGGTGCGGCGGATCGACCGGGTGTGGCAGGCGAACGCCGCGGCGTTCAGCAGCGCCAGGTCGGTGGCGTCGCGCGGTTGGCGCACGACCTCGGACCGCCCGCCGACCTCCTCGACCAGCCCGGGGGCGAGTTGGCGGGCCACGTCGCAGTTGGTGCACCGGTCGTCCACGTACCAGGTGTCGGGCAAGGCTGATCCCCCCGGGGATTCGTGTGGTGTGGGAGCGGGCCGGACCGGCCGCGCTACTCCAGGAGTAGCCCGGTCCGGCGGGAAAGCGGAAGGGGGGTCGGACCTTGTGGTTCGGCGGGAGTGCTGCTCTCGCGGGCCCCTGCCGGAGGGCGCGAGCGAGGCGGTGGCACACCGATCGTGCGTGGGCTATGTTGTTCGGCGATGACTACCGGGACGGCCTTGCGCCACACACGGATTGGTGACCCGGTGCTCCGCTGAGCACCGTGCGGGCCGTTGCGGGCCCGCTGGTCCGCCGCTCGGCCCGCGCCTGCGCGCGGGCGCCTCCGTCGTCGTGTTGACCACGCGTTCGACACGTCCACCACGACCGGAGGATCCATGCCCACCACCACTGCCGTGCTGTCGATTCCCACCGCCGACGGCTCCGCCGACGCGTTCGCCGCCTTCCCCGCCGACGGTCGGCGGCACCCGGGGGTCCTGCTGTACCCGGACGCCTTCGGGCTGCGGCCCGAACTCCAGGACAAGGCCCGGCACCTGGCCGAGCTCGGCCACTACGTCCTGGTGCCCAACCTCTACTACCGGACCGGGCCGGCCCCGGTGGCCGATCTCCCCGCCCACATCAGCGAGGAGATCCGGCCCGCGGTCATCGCCCGGGTGCTGCCGCTGCTGGAGGAGCTCACCGCCGAGCGGGCGCTGCGCGATGCCGAGGCCTTCCTGGAGTTCCTCGCCGGCCGACCCGAGGCCGCCGGCGACGGCCCGGTGGCGGTGATCGGCTACTGCATCGGCGCCGCCTTCGCCCTGCGCGCCGCGGCGGCCCACCCCGACCGGGTGGCCGCCCTCGCCGGCTTCCACCCCGGCTTCCTGGTCACCGGCGGCCCCGACAGCCCGCACCGCCTGATCCCCCAGCTCACCGCGCGGGTGCACCTCGCCCTCTCCGAGGGCGGGGACATGTCGCCGAAGGCCCTCGCCGAGCTCACCGAGGCGCTGGACGCCGCGGGCGTCGACCACACCACGGAGGTGTATCCCGGCACGGTCCACGGATTCACCATGGCCGACACCGGAGCGTTCGACGCGGCTGCGCTGCAGCGGCACTGGGACCGATTGCGGGCCCTCCTCGGCCGTACGCTGGCCACGGGGTGAGGGCCGGCCGCGCAGCACGTCGGAGCAGGGGAGCAGAGCCGTGATCAGACTGCCCGAGGGATCGTGGTGGGACTGGGACGTCGTCGAGTGGAACGCGGGCCGGCTGTGCCTCGGCGCGGGTGACGACCTGACGTACCACCACGGCCTGGAGCTGGTCTTCAGCGACCCGCTCCTCGTCGTGTGCCCGGCGGCCTTCCAGGATCCGACGTTCCGCGAGCCCACTGCGGACGAAGTCCGTTCGGTGGTGCGGCAGGTGGGTGAGACACCGGCGGTGGTGGTCGCGTTCGAAGCCGATGCGGGCGGCCCCGAGCCCGCCGCCGGGCTGATCGCGGCCGGTCGGGTCGACGTGGTGCCCGGGATCGTCTTCCGTTACTGGCGAGGGGGTCTGGCCGCCGGGGAGCGTCTGGCACCGTGGGTGCGGGCGCCGGAGGCGTGAGGGTCGGCCGGGCAGCGGGAGAAGGAGGAGGCCGATGACGGGTGGTTCGGCAGGGCGGCGGGTGCCTCCGTGGGATCCGGAGCTGCGGGCGGTGCTGGCCGGTGCGGGGGAGCGGGCGCGGGAGGTGCTCACCCCGGAGGGGCTGGCGGCGTGGCAGCAGCGCGACGCCGCGGCCCGGCCCCGTCCGACGCTCGATCAGCTGCGCGACGGCGGCCGGTTCGAGGTGGCGGAGCTGCGGGTGCCGCGCGCCGACGGGGCGGGCGAGGTCACGGTGGTGAGCGCGCGGCCCGCCGGGGTGGGCGGGGCGCTACCGTTGCTGTACTACCTGCACGGCGGCGGGATGGTGTCGGGCAACGCGTGGTCCGTCCTGCCCCGGCTGTTGCGCGGGTGGGCGCTGCCGCTGGGCCTGGCGGTGCTGTCCGTGGAGTACCGCCTCGCACCGGGCACCCGGTTCCCCGGGGCGGTGGAGGACGCCTACGCCGGGCTGGTCCGGGCGGCCGAGCACGCGCGCGAGCTCGGCGTGGACGCGCGGCGCGTGGTGATCGGGGGCAAGAGCGCCGGCGGCGGGCTCGCCGCGGCGCTGGCGCTGCTGGCCCGCGACCGCGGCGGTCCGGTGCCGGCGGGCCAGTTGCTGCTGAGCCCGATGCTCGACGACCGCGGCGACACCTTCTCCAGCCACCAGATGGCCGGCCACGACACCTGGGACCGCGTCTCCAACGCCACCGCCTGGCAGGCCGTGCTGGGCAGCCGTCACGGGACTGCCGACGTGTCCCCGTACGCCGCCCCGGCCCGCGCCACCGACCTGTCCGGACTCCCCGCCGCCTACGTCGAGGTGGGCTCCGCCGAGACCTTCCGGGACGAGGCCGTCGGGTACGCCGACGCGATCTGGCGGGCCGGCGGCGAGGCCGAACTGCACGTGTGGCCCGGCGCCTGCCACGGCTTCGACACCCTCGCCCCGCACGCGGCCGTCAGCCGGGACGCCCACGCCGCCCGCACCGCCTGGCTGCGGCGCGTCCTGGCACGGTGAACCCGGCCGGTCGGCCCCGGGGACGGCGGGGCCGACCAGCCGCATCATGGCACGCACGGCACGGGTGACCCCAGGTCAGTCGTCGCTGCGGGTGCGGGCGTAGACGTGCCAGTTGTTGTCGGTGGTGCCGCCGGGGAGCAGGTTGGTGCTGTTGTCGGCGAAGACCACGGTCCGCCCGTTCGCCGACACGTACGGGACGGCGGCGGCACCGCTCTGCAGCGAGCCGTCCGCGGCCGGGCTGAGCGCCTCGGTGGCACCGGTCCGCAGGTCCTGGCGGTACAGGTCGAAGCGGGCCTGCCAGGCGTGGACGATGGTGGTGGAGCAGCCGCCGGAGAAGTAGACCCAACGGTCGTCGGCGCTGATCGCCGCGGTGGTGTCCGCCCAGCAGAGCGCTGCGGGGTCGGTCGAGGTGCGGATGCTCCGCACCTCGCCGGTCCGCAGGTCATGGACGAACAGCTCGGTGCGGGCCTTGCCGCCCGGCAGCGGGTACGTTCCGAGGGCGTAGACGGCGTAGCGGCCGTCCGGGCTGAGGCGGACGACCGGGGCGGCCGAGCCCGCGGTGCCGTCGGCGGCGAGGCCGGCCAGGGCAGTGCTGCCGCTGTGCAGATCGCGGGTGTAGAGCGTGGTGTACCGCTGTGCGCCGAGGGCGGGGGCGGCGCTCGAACCCGGCGTCGGCGGGAGCAGGTTGGTCGCTCTGGAACTGAAGCCGACGGTGCTGCCGTCCGCGCTGATCGTCGGGTTGTCCGAATCGCCGTCCGCCGCCTGTCCGTCGACGCCGACGGAGACCAGGCGGGTGCGTCCGGTGACGCGGTCGGTGGCGTAGACGTTGCGGGCGTTCGGCTGGACGGGGGCGCCCGGCACCAGGTCGGTGCGGGCCGACTCGTAGACGACGGTGCGGCCGTCGGCGCTGAGGGCGGGGTGGTAGGCGCCGATGTCGTTCTGGCCGGTGGGGTCGGGGCTGCCGACGGTGACGAGGCGGGTGCGGCCCTCGACGCGGTCGCGGACGTAGACGTTGTACGCTCCGTTGGCGGGCTGCCCGGGGGCCACACCGGCCGCACCGCTGGAGAACACGACGAACCGCCCGTCGGCGCTGATCCCGGCCGACTCGTCGAGCGCGGTCAGCGGGGTGCCGTCGTCGGCCCGGCTGACCAACTCGGTGCGCCCGCTGCGCAAGTCGCGGACGTACAGGCCGAAGCCGACCTGCGCGGCGTCCGGCACCAGGTTGGTCGCCGACGAGCTGAACAGGGCGATGCGGCCGTTCCCACTGATCCCGAGGCTCGTCGACTGCTGGTCCGCCGAGACGCCGCCCGCGCCGAGGTCGAGCTGGACGGTCGGGCCGAAGCTCTGCTCGGCCCGGGCGGGCGCGGCGCCGACGGTCACCAGCGCGACCGCCGCCAGCAGTCCGGCACCGAGCGCAAGTCGCCTGCTGTGGTGGGTCGTTCGGTAGCTGTGGTGCATGGTGGTGTGTCCTCCCCGGTGGATGGTCCGACCCACCGTTGCTCCCCATGGGTGGGCCCGGGGAGAGCCAATCCCCGGACACCGCCGACGGTCAACCGGGGTGGGGTGAACCCAGCCGCACGGCGTCGTCGGCCGCCGCGCCGGGTCCCGGCTCCACTGCGCCCGTTGGGTGACACCGCGCCGACTGCGGTGCGGGCGGTGGCGGGGGAGCCCTCGTCGCGATGACGTACCGGAGGTGGACTGCAGCAGGAAGGTGGCGCGGATATCCTGTCCGGTACCCAAGTTGACGATCAGTCAGATCCTGTCTGGGCGTTAACGAGAAGCGACGGACGCGACAGCGACCGCGGGCACGCTGGGAGGTGCGGCGGGAGCCCCGGTCCGGCCGTGGGCGGGCGAGGGCACCCGCGACCACCGGAGAACCGTCCGCACCACCTTTCCCGAACGACGCCACCCCTGCCCCCTGCGGGCAGGTGAACGGAGGAGGACACGATGCGACTCAAGCGGATCGCCGCGACCGGGGCCAGTGCCGCCCTGCTCGCCGCCGGCCTGGTGCTCGGCTCGGGCGGCGCGGCCCAGGCGGTGCCGAGCGGCTGCTACCCCTACGCGATGGGCTACGGCTGGTCGGTGAACGAGTGCGTCACCGCCGGCACCTACGGCTCCGCCGTGCAGCACATCAACGATGCCGGCGCCAGCACGGACGTCCGGATCTACCACGAGTTCTGGACCAGCTGCGGCGGCTGGCACATCATCTCGTCGAACTACGACGGCGGGGGCATCCACGCCTGGCCGGGGCACAACTACACCGACACCCGCTCCGGCGTGTGCAGTGGCTCGACGTGGGAGGCGCACTTCTGGGAGACCGAGTCGGGGCGCACGATCAGCGAGTACGAGCTCTACTTTTAGGCGGACCCTAACGTGAGCTCAAGAGAATTGCCCTGAAGGGCAGTTCTCGACAGCGGGGCTGGTCCGGGCGGTCGACCGCGACGTACGGTCGGAGATCCGACAGTTCGTCGCGGCCGACCGGCTCGGCCGAGCGACCCCCGGAAGAAGGAGCCGCCGTGGCGACCCACCGCCGTCCGAAGCAGCCGAGCCAGGCCCGGGTCGTCGTGCTCACCGCCGCTGCCGCCGCCTCGGTCGCGCTCACCGCGCAGGGTGCGTGGGCCGATCCGCAGCCCACCACCGACGACGTCAAGACGCAGGTCGACGGTCTGAACGCGCAGGCGGAGCGGGCCGCCGAGCAGTACGACGGAGCCAAGGAGAAGGCGGACGGACTGCGCGTGCAGGCCTCCCAGCTCCAGGACCAAGTGGCCCGCACCCAGGCGCAGGTGATCCAGCTGGAGGAGGGCCTGGCCGCGGTGGCCGGTCAGCAGTACCGGGAGGACGGGGTCGACCCGTCGGTGCAGCTGATGCTCGGCTCCGACCCGGACGGCTACCTCGAGCGGGCCGCGATCCAGCACCAGACCAGCATCAGCGAGGCCCAGGCGCTGAAGACGCTGCAGCAGGCCGAGCGCTCGCTGCAGCAGCAGAAGCAGGACGCCGCGGCCACCCTCGCCCAACTGGACACCACCACGACGGCGCTGAACAACGCCAAGGACCAGGCGCAGGCCAAGCTCCGCCAGTCGCAGGCGCTGCTCGACTCGCTCACCGCGAGCCAGCGGGCCGCCCTGCTGGCGGCCCAGCAGCAGGCCGAGGGCGGCGTCGCCTCGCGCGACAGCAGCCGGACCGCCCTCGCCGCCCTGCCCCAGGCGTCCGGCCAGGCGGGCGCCGCCGTACAGGCCGCGCTCAGCCGGCTCGGCGACCCCTACAAGTGGGCGGCCACCGGCCCGAACATGTTCGACTGCTCGGGCCTGATGCAGTGGTCCTACGCGCAGGCCGGCATCGCCCTGCCGCGGACCTCCCAGGAGCAGGCCTCGGTGGGCACGGCGGTGCCGGGCCTCGCCCAGGCCCAGCCCGGCGACCTGGTGATCTACAACAGCGTGGACGGCTACGAGGGCCACGTGGGCATGTACCTCGGCAACGGCGAGGTGGTGCACGCGCCGCACGCGAACGCCGTGGTGCGGATCATGCAGGCGGACGCCCTGCCCATCGCCACCATCCGGCGGGTCTGACCAGGGGTCAGGCCGTGCCGGTCGAGCTCCCGGAGGGGCCGGTGACGGCCCAGGCGGCCTCGATCATCCGGAAGATCTCGTCCACCGCGGTCTGCGGATCGGCCGCGTCGCGGGCCAGCGAGTAGGCGTCGATCACGAACCTCGCGAGGGTCCGGCAGGCCGTTGTGGTCCGTGACAGGTCCGGATCGGCGGCGATGGCCGTCGCCAGCGACTCTGCATGACGCAGCCTCATCGACTCCTCGTACTCGCGCAGTGCGGGTGATGCGTCGATCATGCGCCAGACCGGGGCGGCACTGTCCGCCGTGCAGTGTCGCACCAGGGCCTGGATCTCGCGGTGCAGCGCGGGGATGAGCGGCTCGTCCGGTGCCCGGCCGGTGACGGCCCGGGAGAGGCGTTCCTCGAAGTCCTGGTCCTGCTCGAAGACCAGGGCCTCTTTCGAGGCGAAGTGGGCGAAGACCGTGGTGACGGCGACGTCGGCTTCGGCGGCCACGTCGCGGATGCCCACCGTGTCGTACCCGCGTTCCAGGAAGAGTCGCAGGGCGGTGTCGGCGATCTTCTGGCGGGTCTCGGCCTTCTTGCGTTCGCGTCTCCCGGGCGGCACGGTCATGCCCTCACGCTATCAGATCTGAAGACGGAACCGTTGTTAAACGCTAACCGTTAGGGTTATGGTCGGCGGCATGAAGAAAGTGAGCTTCGCCGAGTTCGGCGGCCCGGACGTCCTGCGCCTCGTCGACGCCGAGGAGCCCCATGCGGGCCCCGGTCAGGTACGCATCGCCGTGCGGGCGGCAGGCGTGAACCCCGTCGACTGGAGGATCCGCGAAGGCCAGATCCTCAAGGCCCATCCGATCGAGTTGCCCTCCGGAGTCGGACAAGACGCCTCCGGGGTGGTGGACGAGGTCGGTCAGGGCGTCGAAGGCATCGAGGTCGGCGACCACGTGTTCGGCGAAGGCGCGAGCACCTATGCCGAGTTCGCCGTGCTGTCGGCCTGGGCCCGGATGCCCGAGGGACTGACCTTCGAGGAGGCGGCCGGGTACCCCTCCGTGGTGGAGACCGCGCTGCGCATCATCCGCGAGGTCGGCGTCCGGGCCGGGCAGACGCTGCTGGTCAGCGGTGCGTCCGGAGGAGTCGGATCGGCAGTGCTGCAGGTCGCCCGCGACCGCGGCATCTCGGTGATCGGCACGGGCGGAGACGCGAACCAGGACTACCTGCGCAGCCTGGGCGCCCTCGCCACGACGTACGGCGAAGGATGGGTCGAGCGGGTGCGGCAGCTCGGCGACGTCGACGCCGCCCTCGACCTGGCCGGCTCGGGCGTGATCCGCGAACTCGTCGAGCTGACCGGGGATCCGCAGCGGGTGATCTCCATCGCCGATCTCACCGCACCCGAGTGCGGTGTCCGATTCTCCGGCGTGGCCGGAAGCGTCCCGGAAGCGCTCGCCGAGGCCGTCGACCTCATCTCGCGGGGAAGGCTCCGCATCCCGGTCGAGAGGGCGTACCCGCTCGCCGACGCCATGGCGGCACACATCGACAGCCAGGCCGGCCACACGCGCGGGCGCCGGGTCCTGGTCGTCTGAAAGCGACGACGCCGGCCTCGGGACCGGTCAGCCCGGATCGCGCGGCGGCCGGCGGCCGGCGGCATCTGGGTCAGGCCCGCCGGATGCTCGAGACGTACCGCGTCCGGCTCGGGGCCCAGCAGCTCGGCGCCGCGCAAACGGTCGGTGATGCCCGCAGCCGCAAAGGTGCTGAGTCCGTCGCCGGCCCTACTCGGCGTCCTGTGCTTCGATCAGGTCGAGGTCGCGGACGCAGAAGCCGTGGTGTTCGAAGGTCTCGTTGAGCACCGTGGCGAGGCACTGCCGCACCAAGCGGCCCCGGGCGTACGGTGGCCAGACATCGTCGTCGGGTACCGGCGCTCGCGCTTCGAGCTGCGCAGCGCTGACCTCCTCGAGCCAGGCCTGCAGCTCGGCGGCCTGTGCGTCACGCACGCTCAAGATCTCCTCGAGGGCCGGATCGAGCGAGAGGTCAAGCCCGTGCGCTCCACGGTAGGGCTCGACGGTCGTCCCGATGCCCATCGGCGTGAACAGCCCCGTCGAGCCCAGGCAGCAGCGGCGGAACCACGAGTCGTGGACGAAGATCAGGTGGCGCATCGTCTGCACCGCCGACCACTCGTCGTCCACGCTGCGGCGTTCGATGCCGGGCCTACGGCGGATTCGCTCGATCGTGGCGGCCCAGCTGGCATGGAGCTGACGCGATGCCTCGCGCAGATCGGCAGGGTCGCCGGAGCGGATCAGCACCCGCACCGGATGACGCCGGTCGAGCTCTGCCTCGACGTACTCGCTGACCTCGACACCGTTGACCACGAGGTTGGCGACGAGCCCGTCGATCACGGCATCCTGCATGACGACGCCGATCAGGCGTGCCCCGCTCAGATCGCACTCGCGGAACTCCACACCGTGCAGATCCTCGTCCACATATCGCGTCATGCCCCGCATGCTAGATCCGAGCACCGACAAGCCGGCCTCCCCGCAACTGCTCGACTTCGCTGTCGACGAAATCCCACCCGCCCAAAGGTTCAGACCCGCACCCAGGCTTGCTCCGGTTCGTAGACGTCTTCGGACCCCGTGCCGAACGCCGAAGTCCAGCGCTGACGGATAATCACCCGCCAGCGATCACGCCCCCAACCAGCCCGAGCACCCCAGCCCGAACCCACACCAGCCCTCCCGACCTGCGAAATTCAGGATGAACGATCTCCTTGAGACCCCGGCCGGCGGGCATCAAAGGCCGGGTATTCCGGGCCTGTCGTGGCGGCGTTCCACTGGTGAGCTCGGGTCATCAACTGTCGCGTATGCGCAGCCGCGGGAAGCCTGGTGGTTCGTCACCTTCTGATCCTTCGTGCGGACAGCACGAGGCCCCCGGTTCCGGCGGACCGGGGGCCTTGCGCTGCCGTCGGCGCTGCCGGTTCAGTCAGCGCCGCACGCCGCAGAGGCAGAACGGGTGGCCCGCCGGGTCCGCGAAGACCCGCCAGCTGCGGTCGCCGCCGCCGTCGTCCAGCAGCTTCGCACCCCAGCCGACGACCTGCTCGTGCGCGGCGTCCAGCTCCTCCAGCGGCAGCTCCAGGTCCAGGTGGATCTGCTGCGAGCGGTCGGCCCGCGGCCACTCGGGCGCCGTGTACCCGGGCGAGTACTGGAAGGCCAGCACCATCCGGTCGCCCTGCCGGAGGGCGGACCCGTCCGCGTCGCTGATGACCTCACCGCCGAGCACGCGGGCGTAAAAACCGGCGAGCGCCTGCGGGTCGGGGCAGTCGAGGACGACCACTCCCAGAGTGGCGATGGCCATGCGTGACTCCTTAAAGCGGTACACCGGTATCGAGGTTCGTTGCCTCATCATGGCAAGCCCGCCGAACCATGGGGTCATCGCATCCCTGCAGGCCCAACACCCCTGTCGCGAGCACTGGCGAGTCGCGACGGCGCGATGCGGAGATTTGCTGAGTGACCCTCAGGCCCATTCCCCAGCTACTCGTGCTCCCCGCTCTGCTCTGCTCGCTCGTCTGGCTGTCCGGTGTCCGGAGGTCGCCAAGCGGCGCCCGTTGAAGCGCCTCGCGTTTCCGAACAGCGAGCTGTCCTTCACCACCGGTGCGACTCCCGGGCAAGGCGGGCCGGCAGTGACCCACCGGGGCCGGCCCTCAGCCGGCCCCGGTGGGTC
>NZ_JBHYKG010000195.1:0-15939 GCF_042741245.1 Kitasatospora sp. NPDC058965 | reverse complement strand
GTGCACTGGGTGCACCGGACCGGCCCTTTTGCGTGCCGCCCGGCGGCCCCGCCCCCTCACAACCCCCGCACCACCACCGCCAGCACGGTCCGCAGCGCCTGCTCCGTCTCGGCGGCGGCCATGCCGCGCAGTGGTCCCTCCACGGTGAGGGCCGCGAAACCGTGCACCGCCGACCAGGCCGCGTACTCGGCCCCGGGACGGCGGTCGGCGGGCAGGGCGCCGACGGCCACCAGGTCGTCGAGCGCCGCGTTGAGCTGCTGGAAGGGGTGATCGGCGGTCAGCTCCGGGGGTGGGCCCGGCGGGTCCGGGTGGGCCGCTGCCGAGAAGGCCGTGCGGAACCAGCCCGGCTCGGCGTGTGCGAAGTCCACGTAGGCGCGGCCGAGGGCGTCCAGCCGGCCCCAGGCCCGTTCCGTCGCGCCGCCGGTGACGGCCCCCGTGCGGGCACGCATCAGGTCGCCGAGTTCCTGCATGCAGCGCTCGGCCACGGCGGCGACCAGCTCCCGGTGGTCGGCGAAGTGCCGGTAGGCCGCGTTGTGGGAGACGCCTGCCTGCCGGCTGGCCTCGCGCAGCCCGACGGCCTCCGGGCCGCCGCTGCGGGCCAGGGTCAGGCCGGCCGCCACCAGCGCCTGGCGCAGGTTGCCGTGGTGGTACCCCTGCTTCCCGTCCACCGGGCCCTCCGTTCCGCGAGATGTTGACGATGTCCACTTTGAGTGGAATAGTCCCATATGTAGCCGCTGTCAACATCTCCCTCCCCGTGGAGGCGACCATGCCCTCCCCGTCCGGCTCACGCCCTTCGATGGTCCTCGCGGTGGCCTGCCTGGCCGCCTTCGCCATCAACCTCGACACCACGATCGTGAACGTCGCGCTCCCCTCGATCGGTCGCGAACTGAACGCCACCACCCGCGACCTGCAGTGGATCGTCGACGGCTACAACCTCGCGTTCGCCGCCCTGGTGCTGGTCGCCGGGTCCCTGGGCGACCGCTTCGGCCGCCGCCCGGCGCTGCTGCTGGGCCTGGCCGGGTTCGGTGCCACCAGCGCGGTCGCCGCCACCGTCTCCAGCCCGGAGGCCCTGATCGCAGTGCGGTTCGCCATGGGCGCCTGCGCGGCCGTCATCTTCCCCACCACGCTCTCGGTGATCACCAACGCGTACCCGGTGCGGCGCGAACGCGCCCGGGCCATCGGACTGTGGGGCGCGGTCACCGGCCTCGGCGTGGCGGTGGGACCGCTCTGCGGCGGCCTGCTGCTGAGCCACTTCGGCTGGGTGTCCGTGTTCCTGGCCCTGGTGCCGGTCAGCGCACTCGCACTGGCCGCCGCCTGGCGCTGGGTGCCGGAGTCGCGCAGCCCCGAACAGGCGCGGCTGGACCCGCCCGGGCTGCTGGCCTCCTCGACGGCGGTCGGCCTGCTGGTCTACACGCTCATCGAGGCGCCCGCACGCGGCTGGTCCGCCCCGGCGACCGCCGCCGGGTTCGCCGGCGCCGTCGCGCTCGCCGTGGTCTTCGTCCTGATCGAGCGCCGCCGGGCCCGGCCCATGATCGACCTCTCGCTGTTCCGCACGCCCGCGTTCTCGGCGGCGAGCGGCTCGGTGACCATCGCCTTCTTCGCGCTCTTCGGCTTCATCTTCCTGGTCACCCAGTACTTCCAGTTCGTCCGCGGCTACAGCACCCTGTCGACCGGCACCCGGATCCTGCCCGTCGCGGCCTGCATCGCGGTCGGCTCGGTGGCCGGGGTGGCGCTGGCCACCCGGGTGGGCACCCGGTCCGTGGTGGTCGCGGGCCTGGTGCTGCTCGGGTGCGCGTTCGGCTGGATCGCCGCCTCCGCGACGTTCGTCGCCTACCCCCAGGTCGTCGGCCAGATGGTGCTGATCGGACTGGGCCTGGGGCTGACGACCGCCCCGGCGACCGAGTCGATCCTCAGCGTGCTGCCACCGGCCAAGGCGGGCCTGGGCTCCGCGGTGAACGACGCCACCCGGGAGACCGGGGGCACGCTCGGCGTCGCCGTCCTGGGCAGCATCTTCACCTCGCTGTACGCCGGACACCTCGGCGCCACGTCCTTCGCGGACCTGCCGCCCGCGCGGCTCGCCGAGGCCCGGGGCTCGGTCGCGGCCGCGCTGGGCACCGCGCGGGCCGGCGGCCGGGGCGACCTGCTGGCGGCGGTGCAGGACTCGTTCATGCACGGCTTCCACGTCGCCTGCCTGGTGGCCGCCGCGATCTGCCTGGCGGGCGCCCTCCCGGCGCTGGCCCTGCCCGGCCGCCTCGCCATGGCCACAGCGACGGCGCCTCCGGTCACTGCGGCCCGACCGGACCCGGCGACGCCCGCGGAGCGCGCACCGCACGCATCCTCCGCATCCCGCTCGGATCTGTCGGACCGCTCGGACCACTCGCACCGCTCGGCGGCGCAGGGCCTGCCCGCGGCGGGGCGCACGGATGCCTGACGGGTGGTCGGCGGTGCACCCCGCCGTCCCGGCGCGCCGCTCCTACGATGAGCCGTGGCCCGTTTCGAACTGACCCGCCGTTCACCGCTCACCGCCGCGGCCTGCTGGGACCGCCTCACCGACTGGCCCCGCCACGGCGACCGGGTGCCGTTCACCACGGTCCGCGCCGACCGCGGCTCGGGACGGCAGACGGGTGACACGGTGCTGGCGCGCACCCGGCTCGGACCGCTGGCCTTCGACGACCCGATGGAGATCGTCGGGCTGACGGTCCCGGCACCCGGGCGGGACGGGGTCTGCCGGTTGGAGAAGCGCGGGCGCGTGGTCCGCGGCTGGGCCGTGCTGACGGTCCACCCACTGCACCCCGAGGGCGGCACCGAGGTGACCTGGACGGAGGAGATCTCGATCGCGCGCCTCCCCCGCGCCGTCGACCCGCTGGTGGCCCGGTCGGGTCGAGCCGTCTTCGGGAGGGTCCTGACCCACCTCCTGTCCTGACCCGCCCTCTTGGCCTGACCCGCTCGCTGTCCTGACCCGCCCCTGTTCCGTCCGGCTGTCCGCCGCGCCGGTCAGAGGGAGTAGCCGGTGGGCCGCATGGCCGTGGTCAGACCCAGCGCACCGCGGACGGCCTGGGCGGCGTCCATGCTGTCGTGCTCGGCGGCCCGGGCCGAGGCGATCCGGTCGCGGATCTCGCCGGTGGTGTCCGAGGCGGCTGCCGCCTGCCACGAGCCGACCGCCATCCGGTGCTGGTCCAGCACGTGGCCGAACTGCTCCTCCGCTCCGGCCGGCGGTCCGATCCGCCGCAGCGCCTCCAACGTCTGCTGCTCGGCGGCGACCATCTCCTTCGCCCACGCCGTCAGATCGGCGTCACCCGCGCCCTTCCACCCGTCCAGCCCCTCCGCGGAGACACCGTCGTACGGGCGAACGGCGTCGAGGTACTGGCGCTGCGCGGCGTTCAGCCGGGACGGATCGGCGCGCAGCGAGCCGGTGAGCAGGAAGCTGCGGCCCGCGTAGAGGCAGGTGGCGCTCGGGTGGTCCTTGAGCTCCTGCTCCGTCGGGGGCACGACCTCCATCGCGACGTTGGCCGGCGCGGCCCAGAAGTCCGGGTTGTAGTCGGCCATCGGCTCCCGGCAGGCCTTGCGCGCGCCGACGACCCGGTCGGTGGTGCCGGCCCCGGCGAGGTCGACGGCGGGGCGGGCGATCACCTCACCGTAGTGCGGCTCGGCACAGGCGACCCGGACCACCCCGCTGCTCCCGGTGAACGAGCGGTCCGGGTGGGCCGGCAGGCGGAAGCAGCTGCCGGCTCCGAGCGAGCCGAGCGCCACCGGGCGGCCCCCGTCCGAGGTCAACAGACCGCTCACCGCACCGACGGCGACCAGCACGGCCACGACGACACCCCCGACGAGCCAGACCCGCCCCTTGCCCCGAGGCCCGCCGACGCCGCCCCACGGCACCCGCCCGCCGCCCGACACGACGTCCGGGGCCCCGGTGGACCCGTCGGACGAAGCGGACACGACGCCCTGCGGCGACCCGTCAGGTATGGACACGCACTGCTCCCTACGGTGTTCGCCCGACGGTCCCGGGCCCGCGATCCCGCGCGACCCTACCGCAGCGCGGGGAACGGAATACCAGCAGGTGGCAGGCCTGACGGGGACGACCTCGGCCCCCGTCGCCGCAGGGGAACGTCCGACGCGTCCGTATGATCGGCGCAGTATCGGGCGCGGAGCAAGGAGTCAGGACCGTGAGCCGGCGGGGTTGGGGGCGTCGTCGCGATCTCCGGTTGGCCGACTCGTTGGCCAAGGAGGCTCACGAGCTGGTCGCTGACGACCGGTGGGCGGACGCCGAACCCCTACGGCGCCGGGAGATCGAGCTGCGTGGCCGGTGGCTGGGCCCGGACTCGGTACCCGTCCTGAGCAGCAGGTACATCCTGGCCCTCGGCCTGTTCGTGCAGCGGCGCCGCGAGGAGGTGGTTGCCGAACTGCTCGACCTGCTCCCGCCGTTCGTGGCCGCGCGGGGCGAGGATCATCCCGACAGCACTCATGCACGGATGACACTGGCCGTGTCCCTCCTCGCGCTGCGGCGCTTCCACGAGGCCGAGGAGCAGTACGGGAGGGTCCTGGCCTGCCACGCGACCGTGGACGACGTGCGCGTGAAGGCGGGCCGACTCCGGGCCTTCGCCCTCACCTGCCAGGGCCGTCACCGCGAAGCCGCCGACGCTTTGGACACGTGCCTGCAGGAGGCCGCCCCCGTCCTCGGGACGAGTCACACGGCCGTGCTCGAAGCCCGCATCAGCCGCATCAACCAGCTCGCGGTCCTGGCCGAGCACGCGCTCGTGGAGCGTGAGTGCCAGGACCTCCTGGGCACCCTCGACGACCAGGATCCGCGGCACGGCCGGGTGACCGGTGTCCGGGTCTACCAGCTCAACAGCACCGGCCGCTACGCCGAAGCCGAGGCCGCCGTCCGCAAGGCCCTCACCGACCATGCCCAGCTCCCCCTGCACGTCGGCCTCGCCCGCTGCCTCAACGGCCAAGCACGCCACGAGGAAGCGCTCCGAGCCCTGTCCGACGCGCAAGAGCATCCGAGGGCCGGCACGGCGGACTCGAGGCTCCTGCTCGCCACGGTGACAGCCCAGGCCCTGCTCGGGCTCGGGCGCCCCGAGGACGCCGAGGGGCAGGCCCGCCAAGCCGTCGACGCGGCCGGCGAAGCCCGCTACCCACCCATCCACCACCGCGCGCTGGAAGCCGCCATCACCCTGGCCGCCGCGATCGCCGCGCAAGGCCGGCCTGCGGAGGCGGAACAGCACCTCACCCGTTGCGCCGCCGACGCGCAGGCGCACTTCGGCCCCGACCACCCGCACACCCTCGCCGCCCGAACGGCGCTGGCCGCCCTGCGCCGGAGCTGACCCACGGACCAGGCGGGGAGCGCGGGCCGGTCCGCGCTGCGCTGTCCCGGCCACAACAACCGTCTTCAGTCGGCGCTCGCCGCCCTGCCGGGCCGCATGGACGCCCACCCGAACGGCCCGGGTCCTCACCCTCCTCGTCCAGGAGGTCCAGCGGGTCCTCGCCCGGGCGTCCGCAGAGGTCGCCGCCCTGGGCGCACAGGCCCAGGCCGTTCCCCGCCCATAGCAGCCGACCTGACGACCTGTCAGGCAGTCGGTACCCAGTAGCGCCGCTTGTCGCCGTCGGTGTCGAGGAACTCGCCGCCGTTGGCCTCGATCACGCGCCGGGAGGCGGTGTTCGCCTCGTCGCAGGTCAGCAGTGCCCGCGTGATGCCGAGCCCGCGGGCGACGGGCAGCGCGGCGGCGAGCATCGCGGTCGCGTGACCCCGACGGCGGGCGCCGGGGCGGACGTCGTAGCCGATGTGGCCGCCGACCCGTTCGAGGGCCGGCGTGAGCCGGTGGCGGATCGCGAGCCGGCCGAGCATCTCCTCGCCCTCGACCCACCAGAGCGTCGTCATCGGCACGAACCCGTTCCGCACCGCACCGTCCTCGGTCCGCTCACCCAGCACCCGCGCGACGTAGGCCGCGAACGCGTCGGCGTCCGTCAACGCCGGCGGATCGACGTTGGTGACGAACCACGGCACCCCCTGCTCGCGGTCGGCGTGGAACTCGGCCACGGCCGCCAGGAAGGACGGGCGCAGTCGGACGGTCGGGTCGATCAACTCCGGCATTCGATCATGATGCCCGCCCGACCGGCAGGGCTCCAGCGGTTTTCGACACGCCGGATCGGTGGGACGGCCCACCGGCTCACCGCGAACTCACGACTCAGTAGCGGCGCTCGTAGAGCGCCCGCAGCCACGGCTCCCGGACCTCGGGCATCCCGGCCAAGGTCCGGCGGAACGCCTCGAAGGAGGGCTGGAACGCCCGCCCTGGGTACGGTGGCAGCGGATCGTCCCGTTCCACACCTGCCGGCAGTCCGCCGACCACCGGCAACCGGGTCCGGTGCGGCGGGAAAGCCAGCTCGGCCCAGAGCGCGGCCTCCACCGGCAGGGCCTGCGCACCGGTGCTCGGCCGCCACACCAGCCCGGTCTGCGGATGGACCGGCACCAGGAGCAGCTCGGCCGCCGGCTCACCACGCCCGGGCCCCGCAAGGTCGAGTCGCCGGGCGTCGCCCCCGGCCGGAAGCAGCTGGGCGACTGCCCAGCCGAACAGCTCTGCGACCGGACCGGGCGCCACCTCGACCGGCCGTCCCCCGGAGGCCACCACCAGGTGGGCCAGGGCCGCACCGGCCGGGATGTCCCGGTAGTCGCTCAGGCCGCGCCACAAGGCGCCGTCCGTCAGCAGCTCGGACCAGTCCAGGACCGGGCGCTCGGGCGGGGCGGGCAACCGCACCACCGCCCCGGGCGGGAGCTGGACCTGCTGCCACTGCCCGCAGTCGTCGATCCGGGTCCCCACCGGCAGTCCGCAGCCGAGGCAGGCGAGGTTCGGTCCGTCGCGCCCGTCGATCCCCATGCAGTACCCGTCGGCACGCTCCAGGACCAGCCTGGTGCCCCGCACGTCGCCGGGCGCGAGCAGCACCGTGCCTGACGGCCCGTCGGACAGGGCGTCGACCGGTGCGAAGAATCCCCGCTCCGCGGCCTCCTCGGCGCTGAACTCCCCGGCGAGCCGCCAGGGCGATCCTCGGCGCCCCGGGTCGACGGCGTACGTCCCGGCCTCCAGGACCGGCGGGTGCAGCGTCTCCCAGTAGGTGTCGACCAGGTGGACCGGCAGCGCCACCTGCGACACCGCCGCCGTCAGGGCCGCTCCGCAGCCCGCACACCCGAACACCGCCAAGCCGCCGTCCCCTCCCCTGCCGAAACCCCTGCATCCCACCAGGCCGGTCCCGGCGGCGCCACCGGTTTTCCCAGTGCCCCGGCGCACCCGGCACCCGGCGGCGGAGGCGGTGCGCGGGCAGGCCCGGCATCCCGGTCACGACGGCCGCCGGCCCGCCGGTAGGGTCGTGGGTGTGGAGAGCGAGCCGTTCGTGGACGAGGAGAGCGACCACGACGTGTGCTGGATCTGCCCGGCGTTGCGGTTCCCGGCCGGTGGGTTCGACGTCTACGAGCGACCGACCCGCGAGTGTCCGTACGATCCGGCCGACGGCTTCCGCTACACGGCCGACCGTGTGCCGGTCTGCGTGCACCCCTACGACGTCGGCCTGCCGCCCGGGCGGTACGCGACCGACGGCCTGCCGGTGCCCGCGCCCGCCCGGCGCCGTGCCGCGCCCGCACCTACGCCGACAGCAGCGGAGGCCGTCCCGGGGCCCGAGGCTGTCCGCCGGAGCGCGCCGGGAGCCTTGCCCCGCCGCCTCCCGTTCCGGCGGCGCAAGCCCGCCGCGCGGTACACGGGGGCGGTGCCGTCAGGGCTGCCCGCGGAGCTGGACGGCTTGGCGGCGTGGGTCGGGCAGCTGGTGCGCGGTGCGGCACCGGAAGACCTGGCCGACGTGCTGGCCGGCGCCGAGGCCGCGGCGCTGGCGAGGTTTCCCGAGGACGCGGTGCTTGCCGTGATGCGCCGCGCGCTGTCGGGTGGCTAGGCCGGGGGCCGACGCCGGAGCGGACGCGGCGGGCAGGCGTTCCCGGGGCTCAGGTGTCCGGCTGCGTCCACCAGACCCGGACGCGATCGGTGGCGACGTCGTACCCCAGCAGCGGCGGTGTGCCGCCGCCCTCGGGGAAGAGGGGGACCGGTTTGCCCAGGCGCCGCCCGATCGCGGTGAGGAAGCTGCACAGGACGTCCAGGCGGTCCTGGCCCTGGAGTTCCCGCAGGTCGAGGTCGAAGTCGATCTGCTCCTCACCGAGGAACCGGAAGATCGCGCAGACCTCGGGGGCCGGCCACACCCGCAGCGTCGGGCAGTCGGCGTCGGCCGGGCGGGACAGCACGGTGTCGGCGCGGGGCAGCGGCAGCTCCGTCCCGCCCTCGGCGTACGTGTGGGCCCAGCCCCGTTCCTGGATCAGGTCGAGCACGGCCTGCCAGTCGGCGGCCACCGTGTCCTCGACGAACACGTCCGGCAGGCAGGCCCCGTCGGTCGGGTCGAGCAGCCACGCGACGTGGTCGGGCCAGCGCAGATCGGTCATCCCGACATCCTGCCTGCCGGCTCCCACCGCGCCGAAACGGATTTCGGCCACGCCGACAGGGCCGCCCACGGTGTTCCGGCAGACTGGGCGTCGGAGCCAGACTGCGTGTCAGAACCAGAGCCGACCGTCCACCCGCAGGAGCACCCGTGTCCGCCACCCCCGCCGACGAGCAGCAGAGCCGGCCGAGCCACCTCGCGATAGCGAATCTGATCGCCCGTTACGCCGAGCTCGTGGACGACGGCGACTTCGCCGGGCTCGGGGCCCTGCTCGCGGACGCGACGTTCGTGGGCAGTGGTGAGCCGGTGCACGGCCGGGAGGCGATCGAGCGGATGTTCCGCGACACGGTGATCCGCTACGCCGACGGCACGCCGCGCACCCAGCACGTCACCACGAACCTCGCCGTCGAGGTGGACGAGGCGGGCGGCACCGCGGTCGCCCGCTCGTACGTCACCGTGTTCCAGGCACTGCCCGAGCTGCCGTTGCAGGCCATCGCCGCCGGGCGGTACCACGACCGGTTCGAACGGCGCGACGGCCAGTGGCACTTCACCGAGCGGCGGGTCCGGATCACCCTCGTCGGGGACGTCAGCCGCCACCTCCGCCGGGCGGCCGAACCGACCGGACCGGCTCGGCAGGCGTAGTCGGCCGACCGACTGTCGTCCGACACACGTGTGACGGGGTCGGGGCCGGTGCAGACGCGATGCCACGGACACACGTGTGCTCGGGCGGCCGGCGAACCGTCGCCACGACGACGCGCCCGGGTGCGGCCACGGGTCAGGGGCGGGCCCCGGTCCGCAGCGGTCCGGCGAACGACTTGCGCAGGGCGGACGGGGCGACCACGGGCAGCAGCGAGGCCAGCATCTTCCCCTTGAGGCCGGCCGGCTCGCGGGTCAGTTGGACATCGACCAGGGTGCCCCGCCCCTCGGGGGTCATCGTGAAGACCCAGCCGCCGCCGGCCCCGAAGAGCTTGGAGTCGAGGGTGGTCACGGTGACCCGGTGGCCCTCGGGGTCCCACTCGTAACGCGCGCGCTCCCAGGCCGCAGCGGTGCCCTCGGTCACCTCGGCGAAGGTGTCGCCGAGCTCGTGCACCGCGAAGTGCTCGGCGTCGATGGTGGGCCAGGCCTGGGGGCGGGACGGGCCGAAGTCGGTGAGCACGCCCAGCACCTCCTTGGGGCTGAGGGTGGAGCGGAGCTGGATGCGTACGACTGCCATGGCACGTCCTCGATGTGTCGCTGGTCTGCTTGAGTAACCGTCTTGACTGGTGACGACTTTTCCACATCAGCCGTAACCAGTCAAGACAGTGACGCCCCGAAGGGGCGGGGAATCAGAGGTGGTCGGCGTCGACGACGGCCTGGGCGAAGGCGGTGGGCGCCTCCTGGGGGAGGTTGTGGCCCACGCCGCCCAGGGTGCGGTGGAGGTAGCGGCCGGTGAAGAAGGACCGGTAGGAGCTGCCGTCGCCCGGAGCCGCGAACGGGTCCAGCGCCGGATCGAGCGTCACGGTGGGCACGGTGATCCTGGGGCGGGCCGCGAGCTTGCGCTCGTAGGCGTCGTACTCGGGCTCCCCCGCGGCGAGTCCGAGGCGCCAGCGGTAGTTGTGGATGACGACGGCCGGGTAGTCGGGGTTCTCGAACGCCGCCGCGGTGCGGGCGAAGGTGGCGTCGTCGAACTGCCAGCCGGGCGAGACGGTGTTCCAGACCAGTCGACACAGGGCCGGACGGTCGACGGGGCTCTCCATCGCCAGGCGGCCGCGCTCGGTGGCGAAGTAGAACTGGTACCACCAGGTGTGCTCGGCTGCCGGGGCGAGCGGCTTCGCCTGCGCCGCCACGTCGGTGACGAGGTATCCGCCGACCGACACCAGTGCCCTGACCCGCTCGGGCCACAGGGCCGCGATGATGTCGGCGGTGCGCGCACCCCAGTCGAACCCGGCCAGCACCGCCTTGTCGATCCTGAGCGCGTCCATCAGCGCGATGACGTCGAGGGCGACCGCGGACTGCTGGGCGTTGCGGAAGGTGTCGGCCGACCGGAACCGGGTGGTCCCGTGTCCGCGCAGGTAGGGGACGACGACCCGGTAGCCCTCCGCCGCCAGCAGCGGGGCCACGTCGACGAAACTGTGGATGTCGTAGGGCCAGCCGTGCAGGCAGATCACCGCCGGACCGTGCGCCGGACCGAGTTCCGCGTACCCGATGTCGAGCACACCGGCGCGCACCTGCTTCAGCGCGGCGAACTCCGTGTGGGTGCCCGGCACCACGGTCGGCACGGTGGGCGCGGGACCGCGGGAGCCTCCGGCCCGCCCGGTGGTGGTGGCGGCGGCCGTGGGCAGCCCGATCGCCGACACGGCGGTCGCGCCCGCGCCCAGTCCGACGGCCCTGGTGAAGCTGCGCCTGTTCATGGTGGTCCTCCGTCGCTCGTTCTCACTGGTGTCGAGTGCTGCAGGGGTGGTGGTACCGACTCTCGGGCCGGCGGGGAGCAGCCGCATCCGTCAGGTGACGGTGGGTCGGGACCGCGGGCGCGCGTCACACGGGCTGCCCAACAGCCCGTGCGACACCCGCGCGCGGCCCGGGCCGTTCGGCGGTCCGACCGTCGGGGGCCGGTCGGACCTGTTCGGGGGGGTCAGCGGCGGTCGGCCGGGACGCAGCGGAAGCTCGCCGCCGCGGCCGGGTCGCCGTGGCCCGAGTAGCGGGACACCATCGGGTAGCGGCACAGGTCGCGGGTGACGGCCCGGCCCGTCGCGGTGGTGAGCGTCGCGGTGAGCGTCTGCGGGGCCCTGCCGTGCTCGACCCAGTCGGTCAGCGCCGCCAGGTCGTTGGTCCCGCCGCCGTTGAGCGCGCAGTGCGCGGTCCCGGGGGCGAGGAAGAGCCGGTAGAAGTCGTCGACCCGCTTCGTGCCGCCCATCGCCCGGTCGACCCGCTCGCGGTAGTCGACGGTGCCCCGGGTGGGGATGAGCTGGTCGGCCTCGCCCTGCCAGGTCAGCAGCTTGCCGCCGGCCCGGCGGAACGCCGTCAGGTCCGGGTCGTCGGTCCCGATCACCTTGTCGTACTCGTCCTTGGACTGCGCGAACACCTGGGCGAACCGGTCGTACGTGAGCGTCGAGGTGTCGAAGGAGGGCTGCTTGAGGACGAACGAGGCGACCCAGGCGGCCGGCACGCCGAACGGCCGGCCCGTGACGCTGCCGTCGGGCGCGGTCTGCGTCGCCGCCAGCCAGGAGAAGTCGGCACCGACCGGCAGGCCGTACCAGAGCCGCTCGCCCGAGGCCGAGCGCGGACCGTCCCAGATCTTCCGGACCACGGCGGCGTCGGCGGCCGTGATGGTCACCTCCTTGCCCTCGCACAGCACCGTGGTGCCGACCAGCCGGGCGGGGTCGAAGTCGCAGGCCCCGGGGTCGGACACCAGGCCGTCCGTGACGCCGTCGAGCCCGTCGCAGGCCTTGAGGACGGCCTGGTTGAAGGCGTTGAACTCGCACGCGGTGGGATAGGTCTTCTCCTCGTGCATCACCACCTGCGGCCACAGCGTGGCGACCTCGAACTCGTCCCAGTTGACGGCGGGCGCGTCGGCGAGGATGCCGTTGTAGTCCGCCGGGTACTTCTGGGCCTCCATGTACCCCTCGCGACCGCCGGTCGAGCAGCCGGTGAAGTAGGAGTACGAGGCCGACCTGCCGTAGACCGCGGCCACCACCTCCTTGCCGACCACCGCCGTCTCGTGCTGCGAGCGGGAGGCGAAGTTCTCCAACAGCGCCGCGTTCACCCGGCCCCGGCCGTCCAGCGCCCAGCCGGTGTCGAGCGCGTCGCCGATCCCGGCGTCCGTGGTGGCCGCGGCGTAGCCGCCCTTGACCGCCGTGCCGAGCCCGACCCCGTTGTCGCCCGCGGAGTAGGCGGCGCCGCCGACCGCCTGGAAGCGGCCGTTCCACCCGGCGGCCGGCAGCCAGACCCGCACCTTCGCGTGGTCGTCGGCACCGGGGTGGGTGACGGTCAGCGTCACCTCGCAGTACGGCGGGACGTCGGCGACGCTGCCGCCCACCACGCCGGTCCCCCGGACCGTGCCGCCGGCCCGGCGCGCCGCGGTGACGGACTCGATCCTGGTCCCGGCCGGCGCCGGCACCCGCACGGCCGCACAGCCGGCCGCGGCGGGCCCGGCGGCCGTGGCCGAGGCAGTGGTCGGCAGGAACATCGCCGCCGTCAGCGGCAGCACGGCCGCGGAGCACATGAGGGTTCGTCGCATCGTTTCCCGTCCTAGGGATGAGGTAGCGGGCCGGCCGTGGCACGGGCGCCGGTCCCGGTGGGTCGGCGCGCCACGGCGGCGGCGGTGGTCGTGGGTCACACTCTGGTGCGCGAAAAGCTGCTGTGTATCAGAGACTTGACGGTTCGTCAGTTGACGGTCCGCCACGGGCCGCGTCGCAGGCCTGTGCCTCACCCGCCCTCCGCGTCACCTGTCTAACTGGTGACGATGGTGGCACGATACGTGTGCCCCGTCAACGCGACAGGTGTGCCCGGGCAGGTGGATGTGTCAGGATGAGGGCCGCAGCCAGGTCGGGTGCGCAGAGTCGTCCGCACGCAACGCAGGGGGTGAACCGGCGATGACCGACCAGTCGGCCGCCTCGCTCCGGTCGCGGTACGTGGCACAGGCCGCGTCGGACCTGGAGCAGAACCGGCATCGGCAGCAGGCGCTGCTGGAGCAGATCAAGACGCTGCGGCAGGAGGAGGCCCTCCTGCTGGACATCCTGAGCCTCGCCGAGCGCTACGCGGACCCGGCGGACCCCGCGCCGCCGGAGCAACCCGCGGACGAGTCGGCGCACCACAGGCCGACGCACGACGGGCCTACGCACGACGGTCGGCCGACGGCCGTGCCGCGGGGGGCCGGGTCCGCAGGGGCCGGGTCGAGGGGCGCCGCACCGAAGGGGCGGCCGACGCAGGCGGTGCTCCTGGGCGACCTCCTGCTGGAGCTGCTGGCCGCCCACCGCGAACCGCGCTCGGCACAGGAACTGCGGGCGGAACTGCTGCGCAAGCACCCGGACCGGGAGCCCACGGCGCAGGTCGTCCGGAACTCGCTGGAGTCGCTCGTCGCCAAGGGACGCGTGCAGCGCGACAAGGCGGAGCGGTCGGTCAGGTACACCCCGCTGCGGGGCGACCAGGGCTGAGCCGGACGGCCCGTCGCGCCGGCGGACCCGCCGTCAGGCGCCGCCGCCCTGTCGGCGCGCCCGGTAGCTCGCGGCCTTGACCCGGTTGCCGCAGGTCGCCATCGCGCACCACTCCCGCCGGTGGCCGCGCGAGCGGTCCAGGTAGACCTGGGTGCACTCCGGGCGCGCGCACTCGCGCAGCAACTCCGCCTCGTCGCCCCCGAGGATCCGCACGGCCTCGCGGGCCAGCGAGGTCAGCGCCTGGCTCGCCGACCCGGTGCGGGTGGTGCCGTCGGGCCCCAGCCGCAGCGCCACCGGCAGACCCGCCGCCTGCCGGTTCAGCGCGGCCACCGGCCGGGGCGACAGGGGTCGGCCCGCGAGGCGGTCCGCGACCAGCTCGTAGACCGCTTCCCGCAGGTCCACCGCGATCGCGAGATCGGTCTCGTCGGCACCCGGCGCCGCATCCAGCATCCCCGCCTCGACGAACCAGCTGTCCAGCAGGGCGGGCGCGGCGAGCTTCTCCAGCGGCTCGGCGTTGCGCCGCGCACGCAGCGTGCCGACGAAGTCGAGCGGCAGGGTCCCGCACGGAAAGGCATGATCCACGTCACCATATTGACCAGTGACGCCCGAGAAGGCAACTCCGGCGACGCGCGCACCGGCAAGCGGCGCGCCCGGGGCGAAGGCCGGGGCAAGCGGCGCGCCCGGGGCGAAGGCCGGGGCAAGCGGCGCGCCCGGGGCGAAGGCCGGGGCAAGCGGCGCGCCCGGGGCGAAGGCCGGGACGGCCGAGCATCGCCCGGATCCACGGGGCCGACTGATCGCGTGCGCCCCGGCCCGCACGCCGTGGACGGATCCACTCGTGTGAGGGTGGGCCCGCCCCGGGTGCGCCGTCGGTGATCCGGCCGGGGCGGGAGTGCACCATCGGGTATGGCATCTGGTCCGGGCCCGGCCGGCGAGCGGGGCGAGCGGTGGTGGCCGGTGGGGTTGGCGATCGCGGTGGCCGGCGGGCTGCACGTGGCGCTGCCGGGGCGCTACCGGGTCGACCCCGCCTGGGTGGTGCCGGTCGTGCTCGCCGTGCTGCTGGCGGTCCTGGTGGTCGGGGACCCCGGCCGGATCGACCGGCAGCAGCCCTGGCTCCGGGCGGTCACCGACGTCCTGATCGGGTTCATCACGGTGGCGAACGTGTTCGCGGGGGTCCACCTGGTGGTGGACATCCTGACCAACAACAAGCTGTTCGCCAACAACGCCACCGGGCTGCTGGCCGCCGGCGGGGTGGTCTGGGTGACGAACGTGATCGCCTTCGCGCTCTGGTACTGGGACCTGGACCGCGGTGGGGCCGCCGCCCGGGCGCACCGGCCCTCGGCGAACCCGGTGTTCGTCTTCCCCGAGATGCAGCACACGGCCTACGCCTCGCCCGACTGGGTCCCGGTCTTCGCCGACTACCTCTCGCTGGCCTTCTGGACCGCCACCGCCTTCAGCCCCACCGACGTCTCCGCGATCAAGCCGTGGGCCAAACTGCTGATGATGGCCCAGGCCGCGGCCTCCCTGGTCGTGGCGGCGCTGGTGATCGCCCGCGCGATCAACATCCTGCAGTGACGCCGCGCACCCGCGGGAATGTCCTCCCCGTGGTCGGCGTTGTGGAGACCAGCAGCCGAATGGAAACGACAACCATTTCCTGACGGCTGCCGACACCGCTCGACCATCCGACCCGGGAGGACACCATGGCCCGTAGCGACCTGCGCCCGATCACCACACTCCGGTCGACCGCCGGCACCGGCTACACCTACGCCACGCGGAAGAACCGCCGGAACGACCCCGACCGGCTCGTGCTGCGCAAGTACGACCCGGTCGTCGGCCGGCACGTCGACTTCCGCGAGCAGCGCTGACCCCGTCCCCTCTCCCCACCGAACTCTCCCGACCGGCGAAGGAGCCTCCCGTGCAGCACGGCATCCACCCCGCCTACCGGCCCGTCGTCTTCCGCGACCGGGTCGGCGGGCTCACCTTCCTCACCCGTTCGACGGCCACCGCCGACCGCACCGTCGAGTGGGCCGACGGCACCACCCGCCCCGTCGTCGACGTCGAGGTCTCCTCGGCGAGCCACCCCTTCTACACCGGCAACGCCCGCGTGCTGGACACCGCCGGCCGCGTCGAGCGCTACCACCGCCGGTACGGCCGGGGTGACGGCGCCGGCCACTGAGCCGCGGGACGCCCCCGGCAGCCGTGCAGGCTCAGGCCCGGGGGTTGCGGGGGGGGGGGGGGGGGGGGGGGGGGGGGGGGGGGGGCCCGGGGGGGGGGGGGGGGGGGCCCCCCCCCCCCCCCCCGGGGGGGGCCCCCGCGGGGGGGGGCCCCCCCCCCGACCCCC
>NZ_JBHYKG010000194.1:3675-15972 GCF_042741245.1 Kitasatospora sp. NPDC058965 | reverse complement strand
GTGACCAAGGACGGTCTGCTGCACGAGAACGACGGGAACTACGACACCGGCAGCTGGACGGGGTGGAACAACGTGGGCGGCAGCCAGATCGCGACGCTGACCGCGGCCACCACGGGTACCACCGTCCACCTCTACGCGGGGACCACGGACGGTCTGTTCCACACCGCGGACAGTACGGGCAACGGTCAGTGGAACGGTTGGAGTACCCAGCCGGGCAGCCTCGTCGACCAGCTCGACGCCCTGAGCGACAACCAGACGGTGCACCTCTACGCCCACACCACTGACGGCCAGACCCACAGCGAGGACGTCAACTACAGCAACCCCGGCACCGCCTGGAACGGCTCGACCTGGTACACCTTCTGACCCCCGGTCAGGATCCGCCCGCCGCAGCACGGGCACGCCAACGGCCGCCGCTGACCAGAGGCGACCCGGAACGCCAGCCCTGTCCCGAGCCCGCTCGGGACAGGGCCGTACGCGTCCCCGTTCACCGGCGCAACCGGGGTACGCGAGCAGCGTCAACCGGATGCAGCGGGTTGACGGGACGTCGTGGTCATCCCGGTCGCGCCCCTATGATCACCAAGGGTGGAGAGAACCTGCACCGTCAGTGAGGCCCGACCCGGGTTCTGCCGCACCACACCCTCCACCACCAGCAACGGAGACCGCATGGCCGGCGTCGCACAGCGCGTGCAGAACACCCCCGCCGAGACGCCCGACATCGAGGCGCTGCTCGAAGGCCTTGCTCTCCTTGAGAGCCGGGCCGTCGTGCTGCCGGCCTGAGCACCCCATCGGTCACATGTCCACCTCCTCCTGCCAGGCTTCGCCGCCGCAGCCCATCGCGGCGGGCCCGGAAGCCGCCGTCCCGGTCCAGCGGCGGCTCACCGCTCTGGACGCGTTCCGCGGCTGCCTCGTCGTTCTGCGGATCTTCATCGGCAGCCAGGTGGAGGAGATCGCGGCCCCGGTCCTCCTGCACGCGAACGGCTTCGGGCTGACCGTCGCCGACCTGGTCGCTCCCGGCTTCCTGTTCATCATGGGCCTGGCGGTGCCGGTGTCCATGTCGGCGTTCCTCCGGGCGCCGGACGCAGGCGGTCCGGGCGGGCCGGACAGGCGGCAGCAACTGCTGCGCATCGCGCGCCGGGCCGTCCTGCTGTACGCGATCGGCACGTTCCTCAACGCGTACCCGTTCCTGCCCGAGGAGCTGGCGCACCTGCGGTTCGTCGGTGTGCTGCAACGGCTGGCCGTCGTCTACCTGGTGGTCTCGCTGCTGTACCTCTCGTGCGCCTGGTCGATGCGGCCCGTCAGCCCGGCGCCGGCCGCCGGGGGCGGGGCCGCGACGCCCGTCGGCGCGCGCACCCGCACGGTGCGCCTCCTGGCCCGGGTGTTCCTGCTGGCCGGTTTTCCGATCGTGAGCGTGGCCGGCTGGATCGTGGCGACGTACACCTTCCACAACCCCTGGCCCGAATGCGCCGACGTCCATGCGCTGGCGCGGGACTGCTCGCTGGAGGCCTACCTCGACACGAGGATGTGGGGCACCGGACACAACTTCAACGGCGGCAAGTTCGATCCGGAAGGGCTGCTGTCGACCGTGGTGGCGGCCGTCAACTGCTGGGCGGGTCTCGTCGTCGGCATCGACATCGTCCGGAACAGGCAGCGCTACACCGCGAGCGGTGGCGTTCGCCGGCGCGCATCGTTGCTGATCGCCGGTGGCGCCGGGTGCGTCGGGGCGGGCCTCGCGCTCGGCCTCGTCATCCCGATCGGCAAGCAGCTGTGGACTCCGTCGTACGCTCTGGTGACCGTCGGGATCATGACCGTGGGCTTCGGTTCGGTGCTGCTGGCGTTCGACGGCGGGCCGTGGCCGGTGCCCGCCGGCCGGGTCTGCGCGGGTGTGACCGCCGCTGTCCGGCGGGCGGCCGCGCCGGTCGGCGACACGCTGGTGGCTCTCGGCCGCAACCCGCTGTTCTTCTACGTCCTGTCCGAACTCGTCATCGACACGCTGGACTACGTGCCGCTCCGGCAGTACGGCGCGGACGGGTCGGTGTGGAGCGTGCTTCCCGAGGTCGGCCTCGCCTCCTGGATGCCCGCCCCACTGGCGAGCATGGTGTGGGCGGTGCTGTGGCTGCTGCTGTGCTACGTGCCGCTGGCCCGGCTGCTCGTGGCGCGCGGGTGGTACATCCGCGTGTGACGACGGCCGTCACACGCCGGTGCCGGCTGCTGCGGGGCCCGGCTGCACCGCCGCCGGGACCGCTCGCGGCCCCGTCCGGGCCGTCGTGGGGCGCTGCCACTGGGGGCCGGCCCCGAGCGCCGCGCTGACCAGGGCGTGGGCGGTGACCAGGCACAGGGCCGTGCGGTAGAGGGTCTGCTGGAGGGGCACGAGCCACAGGTGCCGCAGGCTCTCCCCGTCCTGTCGCAGGGCGTAGGCGGCCAGGGCGAGTTGGGCGAGGCAGAACGCGGCCCAGGTGCCGGCGGGGGCGAGGGCGGTGCCGGAGCTCAGCCCGTAGAGGGCGGCGGCGTCCAGCAGGGGGGCGGCGAGCGGCAGGGCGAGTTGGAAGAGCAGCAGGTAGGGCAGGGTGCGGCGGCCCAGCCGGCCGGCGGTGCCGCGTTCCTCGACGGCGTGCCGGTGCTTCCAGAGGGACTGCAGGGTGCCGTAGGCCCAGCGGTACCGCTGGTGCCACAACTGCCGCACGGTGGCGGGGACGTGGGTGGCGGCGTGGGCGTCGCTCCGGTAGACGACGTGCCAGCCCGCCCGGCACAGGGCCATGGCGATGTCGGTGTCCTAGGCGAGGGTGTCGGCGCTGATGCCGCCGCAGGACTCGAGCGCCTCCCGCCGGAACGCGCCGATGGCACCGGGGACGGTGGGGCTGGCGCCGAACAGGTCGAAGAGCCGGCGTTCGAGCCCGAAGCTCATGACGTACTCCAGGTGCTGCCACAGCGGCAGCAGGCCGGAGCGGTTGGCGACCTTGGTGTTGCCGGCGACCGCGCCCACCGCAGGATCGGTGAAGGCCGCGGCCAGGCGGGCTACGGCGCCGGGGGCGAGCACGGTGTCGGCGTCGACCATCAGGATCACGTCGTGCGCGGCGTGCGCGACGCCGGCGTTCAGGGCGGCGGGTTTGCCGCGGTTGGGCTGGGTCAGGACACGGACCCTGGGGTCGGCCACGCTCCGGGCCGCTGCCGCTGTGCCGTCGGCGGAGCCGTCGTCGACGACGACCACGTCGATGTCCGGGCAGCCGCCCGCCAGCAGGGCGCGCACGCAGGCGGCGACGGTCTCCTGCTCGTTGTACGCGGGAACGACGACGGAGACGGGCAGCCCCGGGTCGGGCAGGTCGCGGGAGGCGGTACGCCGTCGGTGTGCGGCAGCGGCTGCGGCGAGCAGGAGCAGCCGGCCGGCCGTGAGCACGGCCACCGCGGCCAACAGCCAGGCGGTCGCGGTGGGCACGGCGACGGCGGCCCGGAGCAGGGCGATCAGTGCGGTGCCGTACCAGTGGTCGAGCCGGGTGGCCGGGGCAGCCTGGGGCGGCAGGCCGACCGCCTCGGTGAGGGTGGTGAAGCGGTAGCCGCGTGCTTTGAGGGTGTCGATGTACTGCCCCAGGGCCGCGACGGTGCGGGAGCGGTCGCCGCCGCCGTCGTGCATCAGGACGACGGCCCCTTCTCCCCGGGGCGGCACGGCCTGGCGCACGATGTCCGCAGTGCTGCCCCTCTCCCAGTCGAGGCTGTCCTGGGTGGACAGCACGGTGAGGTAGCCGAGGGCCGCGGTGCGCTGGACCGCCTGCCAGTCGCGGTTGCTGACGGCATCGGGGGTGGAGGAGTAGGGCGGTCGCAGCAGCGTGGTGCTCCGGCCGGTGGCCCCGGCCAGCACGGCGCGGCTGGCGGCCAGCTCCAGTTGGACCTGCCAGATCGGCGCGGTGGACAGGTCGGCGTGGGTGAAGGTGTGCAGCCCCACCTCGTGCCCGGCCGCGGTCTCCGCACGGACCAGTTCGGGGTGCTCGGCCACGTGCTCGCCGATCACGAAGAACGTTCCCGGGACCTGCTTGGCGGCCAGGAGCCGGAGGATCTGCGGGGTCCAGGTCGGGTCCGGCCCGTCGTCGAACGTCAGGGCGACGGTGCCCGGGCGGACGGCGGAGCTGACCGGTGTGCCGCCCCGGGCGTCGACCAGGGGGCCACCGCCCGCCACCGACCCCGGAACGAGGTCGTCCGGCCCCTGGCCCTGCGTGGTGCCGGCCGCGCCGACCCCGCGCAGGACCGAGGTCGCCAGGAACAGCGACAGCAGGAACACCGTCAGGACGCAGGCCAGGACCCACCAGTGCCCCCGGGGCGCGACCCTCCTCATCGCGCGGCGTTCGTGCCGGCGGCCTCGGCCGGCCGGGCCGCGGGAGCCCGCGGATCGGCGTACAGGACGCCGCCGGCCACGGCGAGGACGGCCAGGCACCCCAGGCACACGAGGACGCCCACGGCGATCACCACCACGCGGCGAAGGCCGCGGGGATCGTCGAACACAGCCGGTGTCGGCGTGACGGCCGGAGGAGTCGGGAGCACGTTGGTCACGCCACTGGATGCTAAGAAGATCACGTGAGGCTCCTGCCGTCGGCGCGCGGTCGTTCCCCCGGAGGAACGAGCCGTATCCCCACGAGGCGACGGGGGATACCGCGAACGGGGCAACCTGACCGCGACACGGTTCGCCGCGGTACCCGGACCTCGGGACGCGCGTGCCACGGTGACGGCGCACAGCGGCCCCGGACCCACGGTCCACGGACTCACGGTTCCTGGCCGCATCGCCGGCGGCTCACCCCCGCAGCCGGCACCACCAGCCACCACCCCGCACCCGCACGGACTGGACCACCGATGGCCGCGTCGCACGACACCACCCCGCCGGAACCACCTGCACACCGCCCCCGCGCCGGGCGGGCGAGAACCGTGCTCCGGCTGGCCGGCGGGCTGCTGGCCGCCCTCGCCCTCCTCGGCGCGGGCCTGCAGCTCGACCACCGGCTCAACACCATCGACCTCCCGCACGTCAACCGGCCGACCCAGGACGGCTACACCCTCACGGTGTACTTCACGCCCAGCCAGGCGCACTACCACGGCCCCGAGCGCAACATCCACGACCGCGCCTGCCCGGGCCAGAACCCGCCGGACACCTTCCCCGCCGACTTCCTCGACCGGGTCGGCCTGGAAGGCTTCGGCAAGACCGTCCACGGGGACTACCTCGGCTGGGACTTCACCCAGCACTGCTACTTCTCGACCAGCACGCCACCCGTCGGCTCGCACGAGAACCCGCTGGTCCCCTGGCAGTCCGTCGCCGCCAACCACTTGTCACCCGGCTCCCGGATCCGCGTCCTCGACTGCGGCCAAGGGCTCTCGCCGGACACCTGCTCCCGGGTGAAGTCCGCGAACTGGCACGTCGACGACCTCTGCAGCATCGGCTGTGACGACGCCAAGCACCTCGACCTGTACATCGGCGAACAGACCCGGGCCGACCTCGAAGACCAGGACTCCTACTTCGTCACCACCAACGCGAGGGTCCTGGCCGAGATCCCGGGAGCGGCGAACTGACCTCGCCGGCCGGTCCTGGGCCGGGCGGTGGCGGGCCCGGCTCGGGCGCAGCTCCCGGGTGAACCGCCGCACCGTGCCGCCCGCGTCGACGAGGGCCGGCTCGGTGCCGGTCAGCTCCGCGAAGTCGTCCAGCTCCTCGGCGCCGATCGCGGTGGACAGCCCGGTGCGGTCCGGCCCACCGTCGGTGAGCTGCGCAGACGCGTTCCCGCGCCGGCCTCGCTGTGCTGATCCCCCCGCCGGCGCCGAGTCCGGCCCGGCCGTCGCGATCGGCGGCCCAGCGCCGGGCAGGTGCCCCGGACGCGGGGTCCGGGGAAGGACCACCACGACCGCCGACGGCGGGCGCTGCCGGCTCCCGCGCCGGTCGGCGGCCCGTCGGCGGAGCATCAACTAGGCTGCTGCCAGCCGCAGAACCCGTGTCCACGATCCGAGGTTGCGGCTTGCCCCCGCGGTTCGGCGCTCGGTGCCGTGCGGAGGATCCGTCTGAAGGGAGCTACCCGTGGTCGAGGCGTACGGCGGCCGACAGGAGCGCGCCGGCCGGGTGCCGTTCGTCGGCAGATCCGCCGAGGTCGGTCTGTTGGACTCGGTGGTGGACCACCTCACGGGCGGCGGACAGGCCATCGTCGACGTCACGGGCGAGGCCGGGATCGGCAAGAGCCGACTGCTGGCGCAGTTCTGTGCGCGGCTGCGCAGCCAGGGGCTGACGGTGCTGAGCGGGCAGGCCACGGAGTACCAACAGCACAGCCCGTTCCGGCCGTTCGCCGATGCCCTCGCCGAGCTCGGCCCCGAGGCGATGCGCCGCTTCCCGGCGCTGGCGGAGTTGTCGCCGGCCCTGCGGGGCGCCGCCGAGACGCCGGCCGCCCCGGGGGACACCCACCGGTTCGCGCTGTACCGGTCCACGGCCGCTCTGCTGGGCGGGCTCGGCACGCACCGGCTCGCCGTGGTGCTGGACGACCTGCATTGGGCGGACCCGGCGTCGCTGGAGTTGGTGGACCACCTGGTGCGCCACCCCGTCCGCTCGCCGCTCCTCCTGGTGGTCGCACGCCGGGGTCGGCAGACTCCGCCCGCGCTGGCCGCTTCGCTCGCGCGCGGCGTGGACTCCGGGACCGTGCTCCGGATCGCCCTCGGGCCCCTGGCCGAACGGGACTGCGCCGACGGCCTGGCCGCGGATCTGCCGCGGCCGCAGGCTGCGAAGCTGTACGCGGCGAGCGACGGCAACCCCCTGTACTTCCTGGCCCTCCTCCAGGCCCACCGCGAGGCCCGCCGGGCGCCCGGTCGCACGTCCCCCGTCGCGGGCGGAGCGGTCTCCGGGGACCCGGACGGCCTGCCGGTCGGGATCGGCACGCTGCTGCTCGACGAGTTGGCGCCGCTGAGCCCGGTGGAGCGCCAAGTCCTGGAGGCAGCAGCGGTCCTGGGGGAGCGCTCCACAGCGCGGATGATCGGCTCACTGACCGGCTCAGGTGCCGCGGAGGTCACCGACGCGCTGCGCGGGTTGATGCACCGCGATCTGCTGCGGCGCGCCGAGGGCGGACGGCTGGCGCTGCGCCATCCGCTGGTCCGGGAGCTCGTCCACGAGACCATCGACCCCTGGCTGCGGGAGGACTTCCACCGCCGGGCCGCGGCGGAGATCGCCGCCGTCGGAGCCACCGTCATCGAGCGGGCCCACCACATCGAGCAGTCGGTGACCCACTGGGACCCGCAGGCCGCCGGCGTGCTGATCGAGGCCGCCGAGCAGAGCGCCGCGACCGCTCCGGCTGCTGCCGCGCACTGGCTCGGCGTCGTGCTGCGAGTGCTGCCGGACAGCCCGGAACACCTGCCCGCACGGCGCGAACTGACGCTCTTCCGGGCCCGTACGCTCGGCGTCAGCGGCGGACTGCAGGAGGGCCGGGACCTGCTGCAGCAGCTGATGGACATGCCGGCAGCCGACCGCTACGACGACGTCCGCGCCGCCGCGGCCGCCCTGCGCGGCCAGGTGGAGCGGCAACTCGGGCGCCACCAGGAGGCCGAGGCGATGCTCCGCCGTGAACTGGCCCGCTCGCCCGGCCCCTCGGCCTCGCACGCGGTCAGGATCGGCCTGGAGCTGTGCTCCTGCCTCCTGTCCGCCGCCCGCTACCCGCTGGTCCGGTCGGACATCAACGACGTCCTGGCTGCGGCGCGTTCGCTCGGCGACGAGATCGGCGAGCTGGGCGCCCTGGCGCGGATCGCCCTGGGCGAGGCCTACGAGGGCGACCTGGACACGGCCCGCACCGTCGCCGCGGACGCCGCCGCACTCGCGGAGACGCTGGCCGACGCCGACCTCGCCGAGCTGTGCGAATCGCTGTGCACCCTCGGCTGGACCGGGGCGTTCCTGGAGGACTACGCCGGCGCCGAGCGCCACCTGGACCGTGGGCTGGAGATCGCCCGGCGAACCGGCCAGGCCTGTCTCGTCCCGCAGTTCCTGACCGCGAAGGCCTACCTCCACTTCAGCACGTGCCGGATCACCAGTGCGCTGGAACTGGCCGCGGAGGCCGAGCCGATGGCGCGCGCCACCGGGAGCGACGAGCTGCTCGCCTTCACCCTGGCGTTCCAGTCCCAGATCCTGCAGCTGGCCGGCCGACCGGCACCGCCGAGCGCCCTGGCCGTCGCGGAGGAGGCCGCGGCCGCGGCGGTCAGCAGCGACCACTGGTGGGCCACCCTGGCCCTGTGCATGCTGGCCTCCGCCGCACTCGATGCCGCCGATCCGCACCGGGCGGCGGACATCCTGCTGCGGGCCGGCGGCGGAAGCGACCTGCGCCGACTGCAGCCGACGACGCGCCCCAACTGCCTGGAGACGCTCAGCAGTGCCGCCCTCGCCGTCGGCGACACCGACGCCGCCGTGCGCTGGGCGGAGCGCGCCCGCAAGGAGGCGGAGCAGCTCGGTCTGCCGGCCCAGCTCGGCGCGGGGCTGCGCAGCCTCGGCCGGATCGCCGCGTACCACGGCGACGCGGCCGAGGCGGCCCGGCTGTTCACCGCAGCGGCGGAGCAGAGCGTCCGGTCCCGGGCGACGCTGCGCGAAGCCCAGTCCCTGCTCCTCGCCGCGCCGCACGTGCGAGCCACCGGCGACAGCACCCGTGCGGCCGAGATGTGGCACCGGGGCTCGCGGTTGGCCTCGGAGGGAGGAGCTCGCCGGCTCACCGGCCTTGCCGAGCACATCCGTTCGGAGGTCTTCGCCGCCCCGGCCGAACCCGCGGGCGAGCTGGTCTCGTTGACCGCCCGCGAACGCGAGGTGGCCGAACTGGCCGCCCAGGGACTCACCAGTGCCGCGATCGCCGGCAGGCTCGTGCTCAGCCCGCGGACCGTCGAATCGCACATCGCCCGGATCTACCGCAAGACCGGCGTGGCCAGTCGCGCCGAACTGGCCGTCCTCGTGAGCCGCAACACCGGGCCGGAACGGGCGCACCTCGCGGTGCGTCGGCCTGCGCCCGAGGTGCCGCTTCCGGTGGACGGCCGCGAGGCCGGTGACCCCTCGCCCGCGCCGCCGCGGGCCGCGGCCGATGTGCCGCGGCTGCTCGGCCGGGAGGTCGAACTCGACTCGGTGGCCGCGGCGTTGGAGGGGCTGAAGGCGGGCGTCGGCCGAGCGGTCGTGCTGGTCGGCGAACCCGGCATCGGGAAGAGCGCGCTGCTGTGGACGGCCACCGCGCACGCCCGGTCCCGGGGCATACCCGTGCTCGCCGCGCGCGGCGACCGCACGCCGCTGCCCCCGCTGCCCGCCGGCCCCGACGTCGTGGACGTCTACGAGCTCGCCGCCCGCGCCGACGACCGCTCCGCCGTCCTGGCGGTGGTGGACGACCTGCACGAGCTCGGGCCCGAACGGATCGCGGACGTGGAGCGGCTGGTGGAGGCCACCAGGACCGGTCCGGTGCTGTGCCTGATGGCCTACCGGCAGCGCCGGCTCTCGCCCGCTCTCGCGGCCGTGCTCTCCCGCGCGTCGTCCGCCGGGCTGCTGGAGGTGTGGAACCTCGGACCGCTCTCCCTGGAGCAGGCACGCGAGTTGCTCGGGGACCGGCCGGACCTGGAGCAGGTGCACGGCAAGGCGGGCGGCAACCCGCAGTACCTCAAGGTGCTGACCGCCGACGGTGCGTCGGTGGCCGAGGCCGGGACCGCGGTCCTCGGTGAACTCGACGGTCTCGACCCGGTGTCCCTGCTGGTCGTCCAGGTCGCGGCCGTGCTCGGCGAGCAGTTCCACCCGGAACTCCTGGCCGCCGTCGCGGGCGTGGACCTGCCGGAGGCCATGACCGCGTTGGACGGGCTGACCCGGCTCGACCTGGTCCGTCCGGCCGAGCCCGCGCCGCGGCTGTCACTGCGTCACCGAGCGGTCGCCGACGTCGTCTACGAGCGGCTGGAGCCCAGCCGCCGCCTCGCCCTGCACCAGCGCGCCGAGGCGGAACTCGCCCGGCGGGCGGCGCCGATCACCGAGCGCGCCCACCACGTGGCCCGGGCCGCGGACCCGTGGCGGCCGGAACACGCAACGACCCTGATCGCCGCGGCCCGCGGCGTGCTCTACACCGCTCCGGCCGTGGCGACGGGGCATCTGCAGGCGGCCCTGTCGCTGCTGCGCGAAGGTGGGGCGCACTGGTACGAGGCGAAGGTCCTGCTCGCGCGGGCCCGGCTGCTGACCGGGGACGCTTCGGAGAGCCGGGCGCTGCTCGAAGCGCTGCGCTCGGAGATCCCCGGCGGGTCGGCCGGGGGCGCGACCGCGCTCGCCGACTCCAGCCGGACCGAACGGAGGATGGGCCGGTTCACGGAGGCCGGCGCCCTCGCCCGCGCCGGACTCGCCGCGCTGACCGACGACGACTCGGCCACCGCCGCGGCCCTGCACGCGGAACTGGCCGACTACGCCTACGACCAGCAGGACTACGAGACCAGCCGGGAGCACGCCGAGACCGCCGCAGCGCTGGCCCGCCGGCACCAGGACCGGATCGGCGAGGCCTACGCCCTGGGCAAGGCGGCGCTCGGCCACCTGTTCACCGGGGACCAGGCCCGTGCCATGGCGACGCTGGCCGAGGCCGCCGACATCCTGGACACCGCCCCCGACACGATGCTGGTGGCCTCCCTGGACGCCGCGTTCCAAGTCGGCATCGCGGAAGGGATGGTGGGACGGCTGGTCGACTCCGAGCGCCACCTGGCCCGTGGCGCGGACCTGTCCCGGCGCACCGGGCAGACCTACATCCACCCCCAGATCCTGACGGTGCTCGGCAACGCCCGGCTGCGCGCGGGGAACCTGGCCGGCGCACTGACGACGCTGGACGAGGCCGACCAGCACGTCCGACGGGTCGGCGACATTTCCGTCAGGACGATCCTGATGACGCTGCGGGCCGAAACCCTGCTGTGGCGCGACGGCCCGGGTGACCTGGCGGAGGCGACCGCCACCGCCGAACGCGCCAGGGCGGCCGTCGGCAGCGCGGTGACCTCCTGGGCGGTCTCCGCCCGCTGCGCCCACGCCGAGTTCGTCCTGCACACGGGCGACCCGGCCCGCGCCGGATGGCAGTTGCTGGACGTCGCGGGCGGGGAGGACCTGCCGAGGCTCACCGCCTGGCGCAGGCCCCGCTGGTGCGACCTGCTGGCACAGGCGGCGGCCGCGGACGGCGACCGGGCCGCCACCGAGCGCTGGGCGCGGCTCGCCGAGGAGAGCGTCACCGCACTCCCCTCCGTGGGCCGGAACGGCTTCGCACTGCGGGCCCGCACCCGGGCCCACGCGGTGAACGGGGACACCGACGGCGCACTGCGCTGCGCCCAGGACGCGATCGCGGACTTCGCCGAGGCCAGCGACCGGATCGAGCTGATCCGCACGCTGCTCACGGCGGCGGAGCTGTCGCTGGACGCGGGGCGGACCGACGCGGTGGCCGGCCGGCTGCAGCGGGCCACGGTGCTGGCCGACCAGTGCGGCTCGGCCCGCCTGGCCACCGACGCCGCCGGCCTGCGGGCACGCCTCGCGGCCGCCACCCGGCGGTCCCGCTGAGCGGGCGCCGGCTCAGGACGGCACCGGCACCGGCTCCCATCGGGCTCCCGGGGGCGGCCTGGCCACCGACGGCCCCGCACACCTGTGGCGGCCACCGCACGGGCTGCTGCGTAGCGGATTTGCGTGGACTTACGGATGCCCCCCGGTGCCGCGACCGGCAAGGATCACCGCAGGCGGAGAACCCGCCCCGGCCCACCGCCGGGAACTCTCCGCGCGCCTGTCGAGCGCATCAGCACCGCGCTCCGGGGAACAGCACTGAACGATCGACGATGGAGATTCGAATGGGCCTGGCGGAACGTCGCAGCGCCGAGCGGTTCAAGAACGAGGACTACCCCGGCTGGAAGGCGCGGATCGACGAGGCGGCAGGCTTCGAGGTGCCGATCGAGGTGGACTGGCAGGAGCTGGCCGTCCCCGACTACGCCGACAGCTACGCCGAGTACTTCCCCCAGGTGTACTTCCAGCCGCTGGTGGACGCGCTCGGCGCGATCGGCGCGGACGACATGGGCAAGGAGGCGCTCCGCGAGGGCGTCTCGAAGGTCGTCATCAGGAACACCGGCGAGTACTTCAGCACGTCGGGGATCACTTTCGCCGACGGCGTGCTGACGTTCGACCACAAGTCGGACACCAACACCCACCACGTCGAGGAGCGCACGAAGCACATCCAGGCGATCCTCGAAGCCGCACTCTGACCTCCCTCCTTCGTCGCGGGCCCCCCGGTCAACCGCGGGCCCCCTGAGGGAGTAGGGGGTGGGGGGCGGGCAGTAAAACCCCCACAACACCCC
>NZ_JBHYKG010000194.1:0-3665 GCF_042741245.1 Kitasatospora sp. NPDC058965 | reverse complement strand
CTGCCCAACCCCACCCCACACGCCCCCCGCGCCCACACCCCACACCCTCCCTAACCACCACCCCCCAAGCTCCCCACCCACTCAGGCCGCGCCCCGCGGTACACGCGGCGCCCCGCTTCGGTCTGTCGGGGTGCTGGGCGGTGCTGACAGACCGTCACATCCGGCCGGACTGCCTGAGCAGGCACGGGGTGTTTCCGGTAGTGCAGCCGACACGCGGCCGAAACCGACGAACCATAACGTCTCGTCATGGCCGACATTTTCGACTCGTACACGACAGCGGACGCGTGGGACGAGATGTTCGAGCGTCCCGGGGTGGTGCGACCGGCCTACGAAGCCGTCTTCGCCGCCCTGAGCCCGCTGGACTCCCTCGAACTCCGGTACCGCACCGATCAGATGGCCCGGTCCTTCACGGACCGCGGCGTGACCTACTCCTACGGCGGCGAGGAACGCCCGTTCCCGCTCGACCTGGTGCCGCGGCTGCTCGACGCCGTCGAGTGGGACCGGCTGACCCGGGGCGTGCGGCAACGGGTCCTCGCCCTGGAGGCCTTCCTGGCCGATGCCTACGGCGGGCAGCGGGTCTTCCGGGACGGCGTGGTGCCCTACCGGCTGCTCTACTCCTCGCCGCACTTCCACCGGGCGGCGCACGGCATCGAACCGCCGAACGGGGTCCGGATCCACGTCTCCGGGATCGACCTGGTCCGGGACGAGGAGGGACGGTTCCGAGTCCTGGAGGACAACGTCCGGGTGCCGTCCGGCGTGTCCTACGTCATCGAGAACCGCCGGGTGATGACCCGGACCTTCCCGGCCCTGTTCGCCGAGCAACCCGTGCGGCCGGTGGACGAGTACCCGCAGCGCCTGCTGGCGGCGCTCAAGGCCTGTGCCCCGGAGGGCGTGACCGATCCGGTCGTGGTCGTCCTCACACCGGGGGTGGCCAACGCGGCCTACTTCGAACACGCCCTGCTGGCCCGGCTGATGGGCGTCCAGCTGGTCGAGGGGCGGGACCTGGTCTGCTCCGGCCACCGGGTGCGGATGCGCACCACCCGGGGGGAGAGCCCGGTGCACGTGATCTACCGCAGGCTGGACGACGACTTCCTCGACCCCCTGCACTTCCGCCCGGACTCGCTGATCGGCGTCCCGGGCATCATGGCCGCCGCGCACGCCAAGAACGTCACCCTCGCCAATGCCGTGGGCAACGGCATCGCCGACGACAAGCTGCTCTACACCTACGTCCCCGACCTGATCCGGTACTACCTGGCGGAGGAGCCGATCCTGCCGAACGTGGAGACCATCCGGCCCCAGGAGCCGGGCCGGCTGGCGGAGGTCCTCGACCAGTTGGACCGGCTGGTGCTCAAGCCGGTCGACGGCGCCGGGGGAAAGGGCATCGTGATCGGCCCACGGGCGGAGCGGCCCGTGCTCGACCGCCTGGCCAAGGAGGTGGCCGCGGACCCGCGCGGCTGGATCGCCCAGCGCCCCGTGGCGCTGTCCACCTCACCGACCCTGAGCCGCCGCGGCGACGGCGAGGACGGTCTGGCGCCCCGCCACATCGACCTGCGGCCGTTCGCCGTGCACGACGGCGACGACGTCTGGCTGCTCCCGGGCGGGCTGACCCGGGTGGCCCTGGGCGAGGGCAACCTGATCGTCAACTCCAGCCAGGGCGGCGGCTCCAAGGACACCTGGGTGCTGGCGCCCAGCGCCGGGCCGAGCCGTCCCGAGGACGAGCAGCCCACCGCCGTCAGCGAGGTGATTCCGCGTCAGTTCGGACCGGGCGTCGCCGCGGGCACACCAGGCGGCCCGTCCCGGCAGGAGGCGCAGCAGTGATCACCACCGACACCATGCTCTCCCGGATCGCCGAGTCGCTGTTCTGGCTCGGCCGCTACGTGGAGCGCGCCGACGACACCGCCCGCATCCTGGACGCCTACCTGCACCGGTTGCTGGAGGACCCGTGGAGCGACGAGGACGCGGCCTGCCGCTCGCTGCACGCCATCCTCGGCGTGGCCGTGCCGGCCGAGCAGCGCTGCGACATGGATGCGGTGCTGGCCCGGCTCGCCTTCGACGCGGTCAGTCCCGGCTCGATCGAGGGGGCCCTCCTGGCAGCCCGCCAGAACGCGCTGACGGCCCGCGACGTGGTCTCCACCGAGATGTGGGAGACGCTCAACTCCACCTGGCACCAGCTCGCCGAGCAGCGCCAGGTGGCCCGCCGCACCGGACCGCACGTCTACCTCGGGCTGGTCCGCCGCCGCGCCGCCCTGTTCTTCGGGCTCGCCGACTCGACCATGAGCCGCGACGACGGCTGGCGCTTCGTCGTCCTCGGGCGGAGCCTGGAACGGGTCGACATGATCGCCCGGCTGCTCGCCGTCCGGGTGCTGGCGGCCGTCCACGCACCCGACTGGCCCACCCTGCTCAGCGCGAGCGGCGCCGAGGAGGCCTTCGTCCGCGCCCGCGGCGCCGGCAGCGACCCGAGCGGGGTGCCGGGATTCCTGCTGCTCGACCGGAGCTTCCCGCGCTCGGTCCTGCACGCGCTGAGCTCCGCCGAGGAGTGCCTGGCCGAACTCGGCGGCGGCAGCGCCCGGCAGCGGCCCGAACCCGCACGGTTGGCCGTGGGCCGGATGCGCACCCGGCTGGAGTACCTCGACTCCGCCGAGCTGGCGCAACTGCCCGCGCTGCTGGGCGAACTCCAGCGGGCCTGCGGCGAGGCCACCCGGGCCGTGGCCGAACGCTACTTCCCCTACGACGGCCCGATCGAATGGTCCCACCAGTCCGGAGCACCGGAGAGGGAGTGACGGCGATGACGAGCAGACTGCGGATACGCCACGAGACCCGGGTCGGGTACCCGAGCCCGGCCTCCTCCTCGTACAACGAGGCGCGGATGAGCCCGCTCACCCTGCCCACCCAGACCGTGCTGGACTCGCGGGTCACCGTCAGCCCCGCGGCCTCGCAGTGGACGTACTGGGACTACTGGGGCACCCAGGTCACCGTGTTCGACCTGGCGGACCCGCACACCAGCCTGTCGCTGACGGCGACCAGCCTGGTCGAGACCGCCCCGCCGAGCCCGCTCCCCGTACCGCTGGACCGGGCCGAGATCGCCGCACGGTCGGCCGACTCCCGGCTGACGGAGTTCCTCGCCGCGACGGCGCGCACCACGGTGGGGCCGGAGCTCGCGGAGCGGGCGCGGGCGGCCGCCGCCGGGCTGGACGCCCACCAGGCCGCGACGGCGCTGACCGACCTGGTCAGGGCGCGCCTCGACTACTGCCGGGGAACCACCGGGGTGCACAGCGGCGCGCAGGAGGCCTGGGACCAGCAGGGGGGTGTCTGCCAGGACTTCGCCCACCTGAGCGTGGCCCTGCTGCGCGCGGTCGGCCTGCCGGCCCGGTACGTGTCGGGCTACCTGCACCCCGCGCCGGACGCGGCGGCCGACGGTCCGGTGGCCGGGGAGAGCCATGCCTGGGTCGAGTACTGGGCGGGCGCGTGGATCGGTCACGACCCGACCAACGGCACCCATCCCGGTGAGTCGCACGTGATCGTCGCGCGCGGGCGCGAGTACGGCGACGTGCCGCCGCACAAGGGGGTCTACCGCGGCGCGCCGGGCGAACTGCCACAGGTACGGGTGGAGTTCACCCGGCTCGCGTGAGCCGCACGGAGCCCGCGGCGGCCGGTCGGCCCATGTC
>NZ_JBHYKG010000193.1:0-15986 GCF_042741245.1 Kitasatospora sp. NPDC058965 | reverse complement strand
CGCTCCCCCTTCGGTGGGGGAGCGGGCCGTTCGGCGTCCGCTACTTGAGGGTGGCCGAGGTGAGGCCGGCCTGCACCTGCTTCTGGAAGGACAGGTAGACCACCAGCACCGGCAGCATCGCGATGGTCATCCCGGCGAACAGGCCCGGGAAGTCGCTCGCGTAGCCGCTCTGCACGGCCAGGTTCATCAGGCCCTGGGCCAGCATCGAGCGGTCCGGGTCGGTGCCGCTCTGCTGCTGCATCAGGGTGACCGGCAGCAGGTACTGGTTCCACTGGCCCAGCACGTTGAAGATGAAGACGCTGATCAGCCCGGACTTCGCCATCGGCACCATGACCTGGAAGAAGGCCCGGGTGTGCGAGCAGCCGTCGATCATCGCCGCCTCGTGCACCGCGGTGGGCAGCGAGCGGAAGAAGGCGTAGAGGAAGAAGACGGTGAACGGCAGCGAGTAGGCCGTGTAGACCAGGATCAGGCCGAGGTAGCTGTTCAGGCCGAGCAGCGGGGTGATCTCGCCGAGGTTCTTCACCATGAAGAAGAGCGGGACCAGCGCCAGGTAGACCGGGAACATCGCGCCGGCGACGAAAAAGTAGTAGATGATCCGGTTGCCGCGGAACTCGTAGCGGGCCAGCACGTAGGCCGCCATCGCGCCGAGCAGCATCGTCAGGGTGAGCGAACCGGCCAGCACGATCACGGTGTTGGCGAAGAAGCCGCCGATGCCCTTGGTCCAGGCCCGGGAGAAGGCGTCGAAGTGCCAGTGCGAGGGCCAGCTCCAGGCACTGCCGCCGATCTGCGCGTTGGTCTTGAAGGACCCGAGCACGATCCAGATCAGCGGGACGATGATCATCAGCGCCCAGAGCGCCAGGAAGCCGTGCGAGAAGACGTTGAGGATCCCCCCGCCGTCCGCGAAGCGCTGTTCCCGGGTGGGCTTGCGCGGCGCGTCGGAACCGGGGCGCTGGGCCGGAACGGTGGCCGCGTCGGTGTGTGTGCTCATGCCGGGGACCTCAGAACTCGATCTTCTCGCGCCGGGTGACCCGGAGCGAGACGACGGACAGGACCAGGGTGATGAAGAAGATCACCACACCCATGGCGCAGGCGTAGCCGGCCTTGCCGTAGGTGATGAAGTTGCGCATCAGCAGGGTCGCCATGATCTCGCTGTGGTGGTCCGGGCCACCGCCGTAGTACGCACCGGGGGTCATGGTGGAGACCAGCGCGAAGGCGTCCATGGCGGCGATCGCCAGGTAGACCCAGGCGGTCTGGATGGTCTCCCAGAGCAGCGGGAGGGTGATCTTGAAGAAGGTCTGGCCGCGCTTGGCGCCGTCCAGCAGGGCGGCCTCGTAGATGTCCTTCGGCACGTTCTGCATCGCGGCCGAGAAGAGCACCAGGTAGAAGCCGACGCCGGACCAGATCAGCACGCCCATGACGCACCACAGGCCCAGGTTGGGGTCGGCCAGCCACTGCCACGGGTGGTTCGCGTCCTCCAGGCCGAGCTTGACCAGGACGCCGTTGAGCAGGCCGCCCTGGTCGGTCCGGTAGACCCCCTGGAAGAGCACCGAGAGGATGGCGACCGAGAGCACCTGCGGGAAGAAGAACACCACCTTGTAGAAGGAGGCGCCGCGGACGCCCTGCACGCCGCCGGTCCCGCCCTTGCCGCCCACGTTGAGCATGAAGGCGAAGAAGAGCGCCAGCAGGATGGTGCCCAGGGGCAGCACGATCAGCAGGAGCAGGTTGTGCTGCAGGGCGACGAGGAACGTGCTGTCCCCGAAGAGCTTGCCGTAGTTCTGCAGGCCGACGAAGTTCATCTGCTGCGAGGCACCCGACCAGTCGGTCATCGAGTACCCGAAGGTCTGCAGGTACGGCCAGATCACCAGGAACACGTACAGCACGACCGGGAGGAAGAGGAACCCCACGATGAAGGGGTATTTGCGATGACGCATGGGAGCTGCTCCTGTCCGCCACAGCCTGCGGTCAGACAGGCTTGAAAGCTGCGCGGTGTTGATTCAGCGGGGCGCGTGGAAGCACCGGGGCCCGCGAGCGGGCCCCGGTGTCCGGAGGTGGTACCGAGGCCGGTGCGGGCGTCAGACCTTCTTGGAGGTGGCGGCCTTGCCGCGGGCGACCCAGTCGGCCGGGCTGATCCGCTTGTTGACCAGCTCGTTGGTGGCGTTCTGCAGCTCGGTGTCGAAGGCCGTCTGCAGGTCCGGGTAGGTGAAGTTGAACGTGCCGGTGCCGGCCGCGGTGACCGCCACCGAGGACGACTTGGTGCCCGGCTTGAGCACCACGTCGGCGCCGATGCCGTCCTTGAGCACGGTGAGCGAGTTGGCGGCCGCGGCGAACTTGCCGGAGCCCTCCTTCGTCAGCATCATCCGCAGGAACTCCAGGCCGCCGTTCTTGTTCTTGCCCTTGCTCGGGACGATGAACGGCTCACCGGCACCGGCGCGCACGGCGGTGGCGGGCAGCTTGTCGCCGGTCAGCGACGGGATCGGCAGGAAGGCCATGTCGAAGTCGGCCGGGGTGACCTTGATCATCTCGTTCTCCAGCCACGAGCCGGAGGGGATGAAGGCGGCCTTGCCCTGGCACCAGGCGGTCTGCGACTCGGTGTGGGTCATGCCGTTGGTGCCCGGGAGGAGGTAGTCGCCCTCCATGATCTTGTAGAAGGCGCTGACGCCGGCCAGCACCGCCGGGTCGTCCCAGGCGGTCGGGTCGCAGGCGTCGATCTTCTTGATCAGGTCCAGGCCGCCCTGCTTGGCGATCAGGTCCAGGATCACGTAGTTGGCGTAGTACGGGTACTTGCCCTGGTGGGCGAAGGGGGCGACACCGGCCGCCTTGATGGTCCCGCACAGCGTGATGAAGTCGTCCCAGGTCTTCGGGACAGCCCAGCCCTTGTCCTTGAACAGCTTGTTGGAGTACCACAGGCCGTACACGGTGTAGACGTAGTTGAGCGAGTACATCTTGCCGTTGATGGTGCCCTGCTCGATGGTGCCGGGCAGCAGCACGTCGCGGATCTTCTTCGACGGGTCGTCCAGGTAGGGCGCGTCGAGCAGCACGCTGAGGTCGGTGAGCTGGTCGGCGCCGGCCAGCACGTCGATCTTCATCTGCTGGGCACCGGAGTCGTCCACGACGTCCGGCGGGTTGCCCGCGTTGAAGCGCGGCTGGAGCTTGGGGCTGATGTCCTGGGTGCCCAGGTGGCTGATGGTGGCGCCGGCGTAGGTCTTCTTGTACATGTCCTCGAAGGCCTTGGCGTAGTCGTCGCCGTACCCGCCCTTGAAGATCACGACGTCCAGCGGGTCGCTCGCCTTGACCCCGAACGGGTTGTTGGCGTTCCCGGTGCCCGCCGAGGCGGTGCTCTTGGTGTCGCTGCTGCCGCCGGTACCGCCGGCACAGGCCGCGAGCAGCGAGCCGCCGCCGGCCGCCAGAACGGTGACAGCAGCCGCGCGCTTGAAGATGTCGCGGCGGTTGTACTCAGTTGCAGAGCCCATGTGTGCCCTAACCCCTCAGTGTCCGAGTGATGCAGAGGTGAACCGACGTGCGGCCGGAAAAGTGAACTGACGACCAGTCAACTACCGCTTCTGTTGCGCGCCTTAACTGTGCCTCGCAGCTAAGGTGCCGGTCAGAAGGGGTCTCGTCGATGGGCAAAGGTATAGTCCACTGTTCATTCGGCGGCAATACTCTTCCCGTCGGTAACGGCCTGCAGCACTCAAAGCGTTGTCGGCGGTGCAGCATGTGCAATGTTCAGGGAGCCTGCGTATTTCTGCGCGCTACCTGAGCGTTGCCTGCGTGCCGAGCACCTTAGCGCGAGTCTGCTCATATGAACATAGAAATGCGCAGCTTCACGCAGCCAGGAGGTGGCTGCGCGAAGCCGCGCATCGGGTGGCACTACGTCGAGTACGGCGGCGGGCCCTCAGTCTTCGTCGGCGCGCAGCCCCTTGTCCAGTGCCGCGACCAGGCTGCCCTGGGCGTCGTCGTTGTCCAGCGACCAGGCCATCACACCGGCCAGGCCGTTCTCGTTGGCGTACTCGGCCTTGCGGCTCAGCAGCTGCGGGGTGTCGAAGGACCAGAAGGTGGTGCCGTCGTACTTCCAGGTCGCGCCGTGCGCGCGGTCGTAGAAGACCTGGCCGGGCAGGTCCTTGATCGTCTTGTACGGCAGGTTGCCGCCCTGGGCCAGGCCGGTGGCGGGCTGGTAGAGCCCGCTCCGGGGGCCGGCCGGCACGCCGGTCCAGCCGTAGCCGTAGAACGGCACGCCCAGCACCAGGCGGTTGGCCGGCACCCCGCGGTCGAGGTAGTCCTGGACCACCCGGTCCACGCTGTAGCCCTTGTTGTCCGGGGCCGCGTCGGCCGGGTCGGAGTAGAGGTTGGCGTTGTGGTCGGTCGGCCCCTGGGCCTCCCAGGAGCCGTGGAAGTCGTAGGTCATCAGGTTCATCCAGTCCACCGACTTGGCGACCTTGCGGACCTCCAGCTGCGCCTGCTTGCCCTCGCCGGACGGGACCGCGTCGGTCAGCAGGTAGTGCTTGTGCTGCTGGCGGCCCAGGGCGTCCAGCTGCCGGCGGAACTCCTGCATCAGCAGGGTGTAGTTGTGGCCGTCCTCGGGGCGCACCACGTTGCCGCCGTCACCGCCGCCGCCCGGGTACTCCCAGTCGATGTCGATGCCGTCGAAGACGCCCGCGCCCGCAGCCGCGCCGCCCTCGGCGGAGCCGATCTGCGGCAGGTTGCCCTTGAGGTACAGGTCGATGCAGGAGGCCACGAACTTCTGCCGGGAGGCGTCGGTGGCGGCCGCGTCGGAGAAGTACTTGGACCAGGACCAGCCGCCCAGCGAGATGACCGCCTTGAGCTGCGGGTTGACCGCCTTGAGCTTGCGCAGCTGGTTGAAGTTGCCCTTCAGCGGCTGGTCGGCCGTGTCGGCCACGCCGTCCACCGACTCGTCGGCCGAGACCGGGCGCTGGTAGTCGGCCCAGGCGTCGCCGACACCGGCGGCGTTGGCCTCGAAGCAGGTGCCGTCGGCGGAGACGTTGCCGAAGGCGTAGTTCAGCACGGTCAGCTTGCTGGCCTGACCGGAGGTCTGCACGTTCTTGGCGGAGAAGCCGCTGTAGATGCCCCACTGGGTGAAGTAGCCGACCCGCTGGCCGGGCAGGTGGCGGTGCCCCTGCGGCTCGGCCTGGGCGAGCGGTGCGGCGGCCAGCGAGGCCAGCACGGTGGCGGCGGCCAGCACGGCCGAGGAACGACGGGAGATGCGCATGCGGGAGACCTGTGGCTCTCTCTGAGACAGCATCAAACATGGCGGCCCCGACCAGGAATGGTCTGGACCAAGCTGAGACAGAGGTTTAGTCCATCCGGGACCGCGCGCACAAGGGCCCGGGCGGCACGGGCGGGATTCGGCCAGCGGGCGGTGGCGGCGACAGGTCAGCCGGGACCGGTCGACCGGGGCCCGCGGCCCGGGGACCGGTGGGAGGGGCGCACGCCGGTCAGTGGGGAGGCAGGCAGGCCGAGGGGGCGGCAGGCAGGTCAGTGGTGCGGCATCCGCTCGCGCAGTTGGGCGGTGCCGTCCCCGGTCAGCCCGACCAGTCCGGCCGGGCGGCCGGTGATCGCCAGCAGCAGGTCCAGCATCGGCCCGGTGACCTCGGGCCCCTCCCCCGCGGTCCAGTCGGCGTCGGTGGCGGTCAGCTTCAGGCCGGCCACCCGCTTCTTGCCGCCGATCAGCAGGTTGGACGAGCGGTAGAAGTCCGCGCAGGTGGTGAGCGCCCGCTCGGGGTAGTCGTGCGGGAGGCCGAGCGGGCGGCGGATGTCCTCGGCGTGCACCACGGTCTCGCCCAGCCAGCTCGGGTCCGGGCCCGGCGGGTGGTCGGTGGCGTCCACCAGGTCGGCGAAGGCGGTCACGGTGGCCGTGGGGCGCCCCCGGGTCAGCTCGTGGATCTCCCGGTCGGTCATCTTCTGGAAGTTGAAGCCCGCCTTGGCCAGCTTCACGAAGAAGCCGCGGGGCGTCATCCGCGCGGTGGCGGCCATGTGGGCCAGCACGTCGCGGACCGTGCGCCCGGCGCAGAGCGAGAAGACGGTCCACTGCTCGGGGGCCAGCTGCCGCACGTCGGCCAGCAGCGCCTTCCGCTCGGCGTGGATGAGCGGCCAGATCTCGTCACTACCGGCGTTCATATGTCCGGAATAGCACAGACCGCGCCCCTCCACCTGGGGAGGGACGCGGTCCGGTCGTGCTCGGTGCCGGCTCAGCCGGCGCTGGGCCCGATCAGCCGATCAGCGAGCGCAGCACGTACTGCAGGATGCCGCCGTTGCGGTAGTAGTCCGCCTCGCCGGGGGTGTCGATGCGCACCACCGCGTCGAACTCCACGTCACCGGCCTTGACCTTGACGGTCTTCGGGGTGCGGCCCTCGTTCAGCTCGGTCACACCGGTGATGGAGAAGGTCTCCTCGCCGGTCAGGCCCAGGCTGTCGGCGTTCTGGCCGGCCGGGAACTGCAGCGGCAGCACGCCCATGCCGATCAGGTTGGAGCGGTGGATGCGCTCGTAGGACTCGGCGATGACCGCCTTCACGCCCAGCAGCGCGGTGCCCTTGGCCGCCCAGTCGCGGGACGAGCCGGAGCCGTACTCCTTGCCGGCCAGCACCACCAGCGGGATGCCCGCGGCCTGGTAGTTCTGCGAGGCGTCGTAGATGAACGACACCGGCGCGTCGGCCTGGGTGAAGTCGCGGGTGTAGCCGCCCTCGGTGCCCGGCGCGACCTGGTTGCGCAGGCGGATGTTGGCGAAGGTGCCGCGGATCATCACCTCGTGGTTGCCACGGCGCGAGCCGTACGAGTTGAAGTCGCGCTTGTCCACACCGTGCTCGGTCAGGTACTGCGCGGCCGGGGTGCCGGCCTTGATGTTGCCCGCCGGGGAGATGTGGTCGGTGGTGACCGAGTCGCCCAGCTTGGCCAGCACGCGGGCGCCGGCGATGTCGGTCACCGGGCTCGGGGTCTTGGCCATGCCCTCGAAGTACGGGGGCTTGCGGACGTAGGTGGACTCGGCGTCCCACTCGAAGGTGTTGCCGGTCGGGACCGGGAGCGACTGCCAGCGGTGGTCGCCGGCGAAGACGTCCGCGTAGTCCTTGGCGAACATGTCCTGGTCGATGGAGTTGGCGACCACGTCGGCCACCTCCTGCTCCGACGGCCAGATGTCGGCGAGGAAGACGTCGTTGCCGTCGGCGTCCTGGCCCAGCGCGGCGCGGGTGATGTCGACGTTCATGTTGCCGGCCAGCGCGTAGGCGACCACCAGCGGCGGGGAGGCCAGGTAGTTCATCTTCACGTCCGGGTTGATCCGGCCCTCGAAGTTGCGGTTGCCGGAGAGCACCGAGACGACCGCGAGGTCGGCCTCGTTGACCGCGGCGGAGACCTCCTCGGGCAGCGGGCCCGAGTTGCCGATGCAGGTCACGCAGCCGTAGCCGACCAGGTTGAAGCCCAGCTTCTCCATGTACGGGAGCAGGCCGGCCTTCTCGTAGTAGTCCATGACGACCTTGGACCCGGGGGCCAGGGTGGTCTTGACCCAGGGCTTGACGTGCAGGCCCTTCTCCACGGCCTTCTTCGCCAGCAGGGCGGCGCCCAGCATGACGGAGGGGTTGGAGGTGTTGGTGCAGGAGGTGATCGAGGCGATCACGACCGCGCCGTTGTCGATCTGGTACGACGAGCCGTCGGGGGCGGTGACGGTGGTCGGCTTGGAGGCCTCGGACGCGTAGGAGGGCAGCGCCTCGGCGAACCTGGCGGCCGACTCGGCCAGGATCACGCGGTCCTGCGGGCGCTTCGGGCCGGCGATCGACGGGACCACGGTGGCCAGGTCCAGCTCCAGGTACTCGGAGTAGACCGGCTCGACGGCCGCGTCGTGCCACAGGCCCTGGGCCTTGGCGTAGGCCTCGACCAGGGCGAGCTGCTGCGCGTCGCGGCCGGTGAGCTTGAGGTAGTTGATGGTCTCGCCGTCGATCGGGAAGATCGCGCAGGTCGAGCCGAACTCCGGCGACATGTTGCCGATGGTGGCGCGGTTGGCCAGCGGGATGGCGGTGACGCCGGCGCCGTAGAACTCGACGAACTTGCCGACCACACCGTGCTTGCGCAGCATCTCGGTGATGGTGAGCACCAGGTCGGTGGCGGTGGCGCCGGCCGGCAGCTCGCCGTTCAGCTTGAAGCCCACCACGCGCGGGATCAGCATGGAGACCGGCTGGCCCAGCATGGCCGCCTCGGCCTCGATGCCGCCGACGCCCCAGCCCAGCACGCCCAGGCCGTTGACCATGGTGGTGTGCGAGTCGGTGCCGACGCAGGTGTCCGGGTAGGCCTGGCCGTTGCGGACCATGACGGTGCGGGCCAGGTGCTCGATGTTGACCTGGTGCACGATGCCGGTGCCCGGCGGGACGACCTTGAACTCGTCGAACGCGGTCTGGCCCCAGCGCAGGAACTGGTAGCGCTCCTTGTTGCGGCCGTACTCGATCTCGACGTTCTGGGTGAACGCGTCCTTGGTGCCGAACTTGTCGGCGATGACCGAGTGGTCGATGACCAGCTCGGCCGGGGCGAGCGGGTTGATCTTGGCCGGGTCGCCGCCCAGCTCCTTGACCGCCTCGCGCATGGTGGCCAGGTCGACCACGCAGGGCACGCCGGTGAAGTCCTGCATGATCACGCGGGCCGGCGTGAACTGGATCTCCTCGCTCGGCTCGGCGGTCGGGTCCCAGCCGCCGAGGGCGCGGATGTGGTCGGCGGTGATGTTCGCGCCGTCCTCGGTGCGGAGCAGGTTCTCCAGCAGCACCTTGAGGCTGTACGGCAGCCGCTCGGAACCCTCGACGGCGGAGAGCTTGAAGATCTCGTACGACTCGTCGCCCACCTGCAGCGAGCTGCGGGCGTCGAAGCTGTTCGCGGACACGACTGACTCCTTCTAGGTGCTTCGTGCGGCACGTGGGGATTGGTGCCCAGACGCTGCCCACACGAGGAAGCCCGTGGATCGCCTCTCGGCAAGTATCTTGATGTCGAGATAAACCATAGCGTCGAGTTATCTCGATGTCGAGATAAACCATAGTGCATGGGCAACCGGGGACGGACGTGGGGCACCCCTCCGGCGCGCCCCGCCCCGGCGGTGCCGCACACGGGGGCCGACGCGCGCGGGGACCGGCACGAGCGGGGTGGCCGCGCACCCGCGGGGCGGCCGGCCGTGGGCCCGACGCGGACTCGACGCCGACTCGACGCGGACTCGGCGCCGACTCGACGCGGACGGCCACCCGGCGGGCGAGCGGGTGGCCGTCGTCAACGTGCCGTTCGGAGCTGCGGGCGGGCCCGGCGGGCCGGCCGGCTCAGCTGCCGAGGGTGGCGACCATGACCGCCTTGATGGTGTGCAGCCGGTTCTCCGCCTGGTCGAAGACGACCGAGTGGGCCGACTCGAAGAGCTCGTCGGTGCACTCCAGCTCGGTCATGCCGGTGGCCTCGTGCAGTTCGCGGGCCAGCGCGGTGCCCAGGTCGTGGAAGGCCGGCAGGCAGTGCAGGAACTTGACCCGCGGGTTGCCGGTGGCCCGGACCGTGTCCATCGAGACCTGGTAGTCCTTCAGCTGCTCGATCCGCTCCAGCCAGATCTCCTTGGGCTCGCCCATCGACACCCAGACGTCGGTGTAGAGGAAGTCCACCCCGGCCACGCCGTCGGCCACCGACTCGGTGTAGCCGATCCGGGCGCCGCTGACCGCCGCGAGCTGCTCGGCGGACTTGCGCACCTGCTCGCTCGGCCAGTAGGCCTCGGGCGCCACGATCCGCACGTCCATCCCCAGCAGGGCGGCGGTGACCAGCAGCGAGTTGCCCATGTTGTACCGGGCGTCGCCCAGGTAGGCGAAGGAGATCTCGCCGAGCGGCTTGGCGCAGTGCTCGGTCATGGTGAGCAGGTCGGCCAGCATCTGGGTGGGGTGCCACTCGTCGGTCAGGCCGTTGTAGACCGGCACGCCGGCGTGCGCGGCCAGCTCCTCCACGATCGCCTGGCCGTGGCCCCGGTACTCGATGGCGTCGAACATCCGGCCCAGCACCCGGGCGGTGTCCCGGGCCGACTCCTTGTGGCCGATCTGCGAGCCGGACGGGTCCAGGTAGGTGGTGGAGGCACCCTGGTCGTGCGCGGCCACCTCGAAGGCGCACCTGGTCCGGGTGGAGGTCTTCTCGAAGATCAGCGCGATGTTCTTGCCGCGCAGGCGGGGCTGCTCGGTGCCGGCGTACTTGGCGGCCTTGAGCTGCGCGGCCAGGTCGAGGAGGAAGCGGAACTCCTGGGCCGTGAAGTCGAGCTCCTTGAGGAAGTGCCGGTTCCGGAGGTTCAAGGCCATGCCGGGCTCCTGAGGTGACGGGACGGGGATGCTTCGGCAATAGTATACGAAGCCTTGAATTTGTATGCAGCGGCCCGGATGGTGGGACGAGTCCGGGTGCTGTCCGCACCCCGACCCGCCCCACCTGCACGGCTCCCACTGCACGGCTTCCCCTGCAGCTCCGGCTACAGCCGCGGGTCCACCGGCTCGGACTCCAGCGCGAGGACCGCGAAGACCGGCTCGTGCACCCGCCAGAGCGGCTCGCCCGCCGCCAGGCGGTCCAGCCCCTCCAGACCCAGGGCGTACTCGCGCAGCGCGAGCGAGCGCTTGTGGCCCAGCGCCCGCTGGCGCAGCACGCCCAGGTGCTCGGTGTAGTCCGGACCGTAGATGATCCGCAGGTACTCCCGGCCGCGCACCTTCAGGCCCGGCTGGACCAGCCCACCCGGGCGGCCCTCCCCCGCCGCGCCGCGCACCAGCGAGGCCAGCGGCTTGACCACCATGCCCTCGCCGCCCGCCGCGGTCAGCTCCTCCCACCAGGCGGTGCCGGCCGCCACCGAGGCCTCGTCCGCGGTGTCCACCACCAGTCGGCCGGTGGCCTTGAGCAGCGGCTGCGCCCCGGCCCGGGCGGCCAGCTCGCGGTCGGCCTCGACCAGGCCGTCCAGCCAGGCCAGGTGCTGGTCGTGCGGGCGCACGGCCAGGTTGGCCCCCTCGGCGGCGAGCACCTGGAACGGCGCCAGCCGGATCCCGGTCAGCCCCTCGGTCGGCCAGCAGTACCGCCGGTAGGCGGCGGTGAAGGCCTCGACGTCGGCCGCCCGGCGGCGCTGGCGCTCCGTCAGCTCGGCCAGGCCCTCGACGCCCCGGACCGCGGCCTGCTGCAGGGCGGCGAGCACCTCGGGCAGCGCGGCGCGGGCGGCGGCGCCGACCGCGGCGTACTGCCGGCGCAGCAGGTCCAGTGCCTTGAGCGACCAGGGCAGCAGCTCGGCGTCGAGCAGCAGCCAGTCGGAGCCCAGCTCGGCGAAGAGGCCGGCGTGCTCGGCCGCCTCCCGGACCCGGTCGAGCAGTGCCGCGGTCAGCTCCTGGTCGCCCAGGAAGGCACGACCGGTCCGGGTCCAGATCGCGCCGGGTCCGGCCAGGCCGAACCGGCGCTCCAGCGCCGCGCCGTCCCGGGCCACCAGGACCACCGCCCGCGAGCCCATGTGCTTCTCCTCGCAGACCACCTCGCGCACCCCGTCGGCCCGGTAGGCGAAGAACGCCTCCTCGGGGTGCTCCAGGTAGCCCTCGCGGCGCGAGGTGGCGCTGGGCGCCATGGTCGGCGGCAGGTAGGCGAGCAGCCGCGGATCCAGCGCGAAGCGGCTCATCACCTCCAGCGCAGCGGCCGCGTTCTCCTCCCGGACCGCGATCCGCCCGTGCAGCGCGGTCTCCACCACCCGGCGACCGGCCACGTCGGCCAAGTCGAGCGGCCGGCCCTCGCGGGCACCGGGCGCGTCGGTGGCCATCGGCCGGACCGGGGCGTACCACTCCTGCTCGGCCGCCACGCCGACCAGCTCCCGCTCCGGGTAGCGCAGCGCGGTCAGCGAGCCGCCGAACACGGCACCGGTGTCCAGGCAGATGGTGTTGTTGAGGAAGCTGGGCACCGGGACCGGGGTGTGGCCGTAGACCACCAGCGCCTTGCCGCGGTACTCCTCGGCCCACGGGTAGCGCACCGGCAGGCCGTACTCGTCGGTCTCGCCGGTGGTGTCGCCGTAGAGCGCGTGCGAGCGGACCCGGCCGGAGTTGCGGCCCTGGTACTTCTCCGGCAGACCGGCGTGGCAGACCACCAGCCGGCCTTCGTCCAGCAGGTAGTGGCTGACCAGGCCGCGGATGAAGGCCCGCACCTCGGCGACGAACTCGGGCGGCTCGGCGGCCAGCTGGTCCAGCGACTCCTGCAGGCCGTGCGAGACCGTCACCTTGCGCCCGCCCAGCGCCCGGCCCAGCTTGTGCTCGTGGTTGCCGGGCACGCAGAGCGCGTGGCCGGCCGCCACCATGCCCATCACCAGGCGCAGCACGCCCGGGGTGTCCGGGCCGCGGTCGACCAGGTCGCCGACGAAGACCGCGGTGCGGCCGGCCGGCGGCACCGCGTCCACCGGGCGGTCCCGGTCGTCCCGGACCAGCCGGTAGCCGAGCCGGGTGAGCAGCGTCTCCAGCTCGGCCCGGCAGCCGTGGACGTCGCCGACGATGTCGAACGGTCCGGGCCGGTCGCGCAGGTCGTTCCAGCGCTTCTCCAGCTCGATCTCGGCCGCCTCCACCTCGGCCGCCCCGCGCAGGTGGTGCACCTTGCGGAAGCCCTCGCGCTCCAGGCCGGCGAGCGACCGGCGCAGCTCGCGGTGCTGACGCGGGATCACGTGGTCGCCGAAGTCGCGGTCGGGCCGCTGCCGGTTGCGCTCGGCGCAGACACCGGGCGGCACGTCCAGCACGATGGCGATCGGCAGCACGTCGTGCGCCCGGGCCAGCGCCACCAGCTGCTTGCGGGCGCCCTGCTGGACGTTGGTCGCGTCCACCACGGTCAGCCGACCGGCGGCCAGCCGCTTGCCGACGATGTGGTGCAGCAGCTCGAAGGCCTCGGCGGAGGCGGACTGGTCGTTCTCGTCGTCCGACACCAGGCCGCGGCAGAAGTCCGAGGAGATCACCTGGGTGGGCTTGAAGTGCTTGCGGGCGAACGAGGACTTGCCCGCGCCGCTGGTCCCGACCAGGACCACGAGGGAGAGGTCGGTGACGGGCAGGCGGCACGGCCGGTGCTCGGCCGACTGATCGGCCGGCTGATCGGCGGTCAGGTCGGTCATCGGGTCTCGCTCCCCTCGGTGCGGTGGGTGGCTTCGGTGGTTCGGGCGGGGGCCGTGGCTCGGGCGGCTTCGGCGGACCCGGTCCGCCCGCTCCCCGGGCCCGGGGCGCCCTCGGCCGCGCCGGTCCGGAAGACGGCCAGCTGGGTGGGCGAGCCGACCTCCTCGTCCAGTGGCCCGACCGGGCGCAGCGCGACGGTGTAGCCGTAGTTCGCCGCGACCCGCTCGGCCCAGCGGCGGAACTCGGCGCGGTCCCACTCGAAGCGGTGGTCGGCGTGCCGGTGCTCGCCGGCCGGCAGGCTCTCCCAGCGCACGTTGTACTCCGCGTTGGGAGTGGTCACGATCACGGTACCCGGGCGGGCGGCACCGAAGACGGCGTGCTCCAGCGCGGGCAGCCGGGGCAGGTCCAGGTGCTCGATCACCTCGCAGAGCACGGCCGCGTCGTACCCCTTGAGCCGGGCATCGGTGTAGGTGAGCGCCCCCTGCACCAGCCGGACCCGGGAGGACTGACGCTCCGACATCCGGTCCAGCCGCAGCTTGCGGGCGGCCACGGCCAGCGCACCGGCCGACACGTCCACCCCCAGGACCTCGGTGACCTGCTGCTCCTTGAGCAGCGCGGCCACCAGCTCGCCCTGGCCGCAGCCGAGGTCCAGCACCCGCGCCGCGCCGACCGACCGCAGCAGCTCCACGATCGCCTCGCGGCGCTGCCGGGCCAGTGGGACCGGCTTGTCCTGCTCCTCCTCGGTGGTGTCCGGCTGCGCCGCCGGCGCCGACCGCTGCACCCCGCCGGTGTCCTCGGTCGGGACCGCGTCGTCCAGCTCCTCGACCTCGGCGTCGTCCGCCTCGGCCAGCCGGGCCAGCTCCAGCCGGCGCAGCGCCTCGTTCGCCAGGGACCAGCGGCGCTGCAGGTAGCGACGGGTGATCAGGTTGCGCTCGGGGTGGTCCGCCAGCCAGCCCTCCCCCGCGTCCAGCAGCTTGTCCACCTCGTCGGGCGCGACCCAGTAGTGCTTCGCCCCGTCCAGCACCGGCAGCAGCACGTAGAGCTGCTGCAGCGCATCGGCCAGCCGCAGCGTCCCGGTCAGCTCCAGGCTCAGGTACCGCGAGTCGCCCCAGGCCGGGAAGGCCCCGTCCAGCGGGATCGCCGTGGCCGCCACCCGCCAGCCCAGCGGCTCGAAGAGGCGCTCGACCATCGGGCGGTCCTCGGGCGCGTGCCGCTCGCCACCGCCCACCGCCACCGCGGGCAGCCGCACCGTCAGCGGGCGGGGCTGCTCGGCCAGGCCGGGCCGCTGCTCGCAGACGCCCTTCATCGCGCTCCGGAAGACCGTGCGCAGGGCCACCGAGAGCAGCGAGGAGGCCGCGTAGGGGCGGTCGTTGACGTACTGCGAGAGCGCGAAGTCGGGCGAGCCGCCGCGGCCCTTGCCGCGGCCGCGCCGGACCAGGGCGATCGGGTCCACGTCCAGCAGCAGGGCAGCGGTGCACTCCTGCTCGGTCGCGGTCGGGTAGAAGACGTGCGCCTCGCCGTGCGCCGTGCTGAACCGCTGGGCCTTGGCAGGGTGCTTGTGCAGCAGAAAGCCCAGGTCGGTGGCCGGGTGCTCGGCAGTACCTGTGGTGGAGATCGAGATGAACACCCGAGCGAGTATCGCTGGCGCGGCGAGGGCCGAGCACCTGGTTTTGGCCGCGGTCGCACCGCGCGGCCGTCCGGTGGCTGGGCCGTTTCGGCAGGTCGGGCCGGAATTGGCTACCGTGCTCGGTGTGACTGAAACGACCTCCTCCCTCACCCGCGGCGCCGTGGCCGCCGGCCTGGCGACCGTCGCCGCCGACGGCACCGTGCTCGACACCTGGTTCCCCGCCCCCGCGCTGACCGACGCGGCCGGCCCGTCCGGCACCGTGCGGCTGTCGGCCGACGAGGCCGAGGCCGAGCTCGGCGCCGGCGCCGCCCGGGCGCTGCGCGCCGACGCCCGCCGCGGGGTCGAGGTGGTCGCCGTGCGCACCACCATCAGCTCGCTGGACGAGAAGCCGCTGGACGCGCACGACGCCTACCTGCGCCTGCACCTGCTGAGCCACCGCCTGGTCAAGCCGCACGGCCAGAACCTGGACGGCATCTTCGCGCTGCTCGCCAACGTGGCGTGGACCAGCATCGGCCCGGTGCCGGTGGACCTGGTGGAGCAGGCCCGGCTGGCGGTCCGCGCCGAGGGCGGTCAGCTCGCCGTCTACGGGATCGACAAGTTCCCGCGGATGACGGACTACGTGGCCCCGAGCGGGGTGCGGATCGCGCACGCCGACCGGGTCCGGCTCGGCGCGCACCTGGCCGAGGGCACCACCGTGATGCACGAGGGCTTCGTCAACTTCAACGCCGGGACCCTGGGCACCTCGATGGTCGAGGGCCGGATCAGTGCCGGTGTGGTGGTCGGCGACCACAGCGACATCGGCGGCGGCGCCTCGATCATGGGCACCCTCTCCGGCGGCGGCAAGCAGGTCGTCGCGGTCGGCGAGCGCTGCCTGCTGGGCGCCAACGCCGGCATCGGCATCTCGCTCGGCAACGACTGCGTGGTCGAGGCCGGCCTCTACGTCACCGCCGGCACCCGGGTCACCGCCCCGAACGGCGCGGTGGCCAAGGCGGTCGAGCTCTCCGGCCAGGACAACCTGCTGTTCCGCCGCAACTCGCAGTCCGGCGCGGTCGAGGTGATCGCCCGCTCCGGCTCCTGGGGCGGCCTGAACGCCGATCTGCACGCGCACAACTGACCCGGGCCCAGCCCGCAGCACCCCGGGCCCCGGCCGCGCCCCGCGCGCGGCCGGGGCCCGGCCCGTTCCGCGGCGCCGCCCCCCCCCGCGCCGGGGGCGTGGGCGCGGCACTAGCCCAGCGCTGTCTCGTATAAACAACAACCAGCCCACGAGA
>NZ_JBHYKG010000192.1:0-16050 GCF_042741245.1 Kitasatospora sp. NPDC058965 | reverse complement strand
CTACATCATGCGCCACGGGCGGATCGGCTCGATGTCGGGGCCTAGGGGCTGTGGGCGGGGTGGCGCTGGGGGGGGGGGGGGGGCACCGGCCCGCGCCACCGCCGTGTAATGGACCGGGCCGCCGGGCGGATCCCCGGCCCGATCGGGGTGTGGTCGATGCACGAGATGTCGGTCGCGCTCGCCGTGGTGGAGCAGGTGGCCGAGGCCGCCCGCCGCCACCGGGCGGGCGGCGTGGAACGGGTCGTCCTGCGGGTCGGCGAACTGGCCGGCGTGGTGCCGGACTCGCTCGCCTTCTGCTTCGAACTCGCCTGTGCCGCAACGGTGCTGGAGAACGCGGAGCTGGTGACCGAGTGGCTGCCCGGGCGGGCCCGGTGCCACGCCTGCGGGCACGACTGGGCCACCGGCCTGCCCCCGCAACTGGCCTGCCCGGACTGCGGGTCGGCCGACACCGAGCTGCTGGGCGGCCGTGAGCTGGAGATCGGTGCCGTGCACTGGGCCGAGCCCGCCGCCGTCCTGGACGAGGAGTGAACCATGTGTCGCGTCACCGACCTGCAGCAGGCGGTCCTCGCCAAGAACGACCACCGCGCGCGAGATCTGCGGCAGGAGCTGGCGGCGCGCGGCACCGTGCTGGTCAACCTGCTCTCCAGCCCCGGTAGCGGCAAGACCGCCCTGCTGGAGGCGGAGTTGACGCTGGCCACCCGGCGCGGTGTGCCCGTGGCGGCGCTCACCGCCGACCTGGCCACCGAGAACGACGCCGTCCGGCTGGCCCGCTCCGGCGCGCCGGTGAAGCAGGTGCTCACGGACGGGCTCTGCCACCTGGAGGCCGACCTGCTCCGCGGCCAGTTGGACGGCTGGCTGCCCGCGGACACCCGGCTGCTGTTCGTGGAGAACGTCGGCAACCTGGTCTGCCCGGCCGGCTACGACCTGGGCGAGACCCTGCGGGTGGCGCTGGCCTCGGTGACCGAGGGCGAGGACAAGCCGCTCAAGTACCCGTCCGCCTTCGGCCTGGCGCACCTGGTGCTGGTCACCAAGGCGGACCTGGCGGCGGCGGTGGAGTTCGACGAGGCGGCGTTCCTGGCCAACGTGCAGCAGGTGAACCCCGGGGTGGAGGTGCTGTTCACCTCGGCGCGGCGGGGGCAGGGCGTCGGACTGCTGCTGGACCGGGCGCTGGCGGCGGGGGAGGGCGGACCGGGGCACGAGCCGGTGATGGCGCGCCGGGCCGGCGGGCACGGGCACGGGCACGCGCACGGGACGGCGCAGGCACCCGACCACGCGGACGGGCACCCCGGCGAGCACGCGCACGGGCACCCCCACGAGCACCCGCACGAGCACCCGCACGAGCACCCGCACGACCGTGTCCACGAGCACCCGCACGCACACCCGCACGTCGGTGAGCCGGTGCCGCCGCGGTGACCGTCACCGGCACGGCCGAGCCGGCGCCGGGTCCCGGCCCCGCCCCGGTCGGCCCCGCCCCGGCCGTCGAGCGGCGCCGGGTGCGGGTGTGCGGCGTCGTCCAGGGCGTCGGCTTCCGTCCGTTCGTCTTCGCGCTGGCCCGGGAACTCGCGCTGGCGGGGTGGGTGACCAACACCGCCGAGGGCGTGCTGGCCGAGGTCGAGGGCGACGGGCCGGCCGTGGCCGCGTTCTGCCGCCGGGTGGCTGCCGAGGCGCCCCCGCTCGCGGTGGTCGAGGAGGTGGCGCACGAGGCGCTGCCCGTCGCCGGCGGCACCGGCTTCACCATCCGCGCCTCGCGGGCCGGCGGCCCGCTGCGCACGCTGGTGTCGCCCGACACCGCGACCTGCGACGCCTGCCTCGCCGAACTGACGGACCATCAGGACCGGCGCCACCGCCACCCGTTCATCACCTGCACGCACTGCGGTCCGCGGTTCACCATCGTCACCGGCCTGCCCTACGACCGGGCCAACACCACGATGGCCGGGTTCCCGATGTGCCCGCGCTGCGCCGCCGAGTACACCGACCCGGCCGACCGCCGGTTCCACGCCCAGCCGGTCGCCTGCCACGACTGCGGCCCGGTGCTGCGCCTGCTGCTGCGCAGCGGCGGGGCCGCCGCACCCGAGCCGGTCGCGGACCCGGTCGCGGCCGGGCGCCGACTGCTCGCCCAGGGCCGGATCCTGGCGGTCAAGGGCCTGGGCGGCTACCACCTGGCCTGCGACGCCGGCAACGCCGAGGCCGTCGCCGAGCTGCGCCGGCGCAAGGCGCGCGGCAGCAAGCCGTTCGCCCTGATGGTGCGTGACCCGGCGGTGCTGGAGCCGCTGGTGCGGCTCGGCGAGGTCGAACGCGAGCTGCTGACCGGCAACCGGCGCCCGATCGTGCTGCTGCGCCGCCGACCGGGCACCCCCGACGGCGCACCGGGCCCCGTCTGCGCCGCGGTCGCCCCCGGCAGCCCGGACCTCGGCGTGATGCTGCCGTACACCCCGCTGCACCACCTGCTGCTCGGCCTGCCCGGGGACCCGCCCGGCCCCGCCGCGCTGGTGATGACCAGCGGCAACCTGTCGGGCGAACCCATCGTCACCGACGACCGGGAGGCCGTGGAGCGGTTGGCCGGGCTGGCCGACGCGTGGCTCACCCACGACCGGCCGATCCACGTGCCGTGCGACGACTCGGTGCTGCGCGTGGTGGCGGGCGAGGTGCTGCCGGTGCGCCGCTCGCGCGGCTACGCGCCCTTCCCGGTGCCGCTCCCGGTGCCGGTGGACCCGGTGCTGGCGACCGGCGGCGACCTGAAGAACGCCTTCTGCCTGGCAACCGGGCACCAGGCCTGGCTCTCCGCCCACGTCGGCGACATGGACGACCTGGCCACGCTCACCGCGTTCGAGCGGGCCACGGCCCAACTGGCCGCGATCACCGGGACCGCCCCGGTGCTGCTCGCCACCGACCGGCACCCCGGCTACCGCTCGGCGCACTGGGCCCGGCGCCGCGCCGGCACCCGGCCGGTGCGCACGGTCCAGCACCACCACGCGCACGTGGCCGCGGTGCTGGCCGAGAACGGCGCGGACGGTTCCCGCCCGGTGCTCGGCGTCGCCTTCGACGGCACCGGCTACGGCGAGGACGGCGCGGTCTGGGGCGGCGAGTTCCTGCTGGCCGACTACGACGGCTTCCGGCGCCTGGCCCACCTCGCGTACGTCCCGCTGCCCGGCGGCGACGCCGCGGTGCAGCTGCCGTACCGGATGGCGCTGGCCCACCTGCGTGCGGCCGGACTGCCCCGGGACCGGGACCTGCCCTGCGTCGCGGCCTGCCCGGAGCCGGAACGCGCGGTGCTGGAGCGCCAGTTGGCGCGCGACCTGAACTGCGTGCCGACCTCCAGCATGGGCCGGCTGTTCGACGCCGTCTCCTCGCTGGCCGGCGTCTGCCACCGTGCCGAGTACGAGGCGCAGGCCGCGATCGAGTGGGAGGCCGCGGCGGTCGGCTGGACGGGCCCGCTCGGCGGGCGGTGGCGGTTCGCCGTCCGGCCCGGCGGCGCGGGGCCCGACCGGGTGGACCCCGCCCCGGTGCTCGCGGCGCTGGTCCGCGACCTGCGGGCCGGCACGCCCGTCGGACTGCTGGCCGCCCGCTTCCACGACGCGGTGGCGCTGATGGTCCGTCAGGTCTGCCGCACCGTCCGGGAGCGGCACGGCGTGGACACCGTGGCGCTCAGCGGCGGCGTGTTCGCCAACGCGCTGCTGCTGACCGCCTGCCTCGACCACCTGCGCGCGGACGGGTTCACCGTGCTGCGCCACCGCCTGGTCCCGCCCAACGACGGGGGGCTCGCGCTCGGCCAGGCCGTGGTCGCGGCCCGCCGCCCCGCCACCGACCAGCTGTCCACCTAGGAGGAGCAAGCCCATGTGTCTGGCCGTACCCGGCAAGGTGCTCACGATCGAGGAACGCGACGGCACCCGGATGGCCACCGTCGACTTCGGCGGCGTGGTCAAGGACGTGTGCCTCGAATACCTGCCGGACCTGGCGGTCGGCGAGTACACCATCGTGCACGTCGGCTTCGCACTGCAGCGGTTGGACGAGCAGTCGGCGCAGCAGACCCTGGCGCTGTTCCAGGGGCTCGGGCTGATGGAGGAGGAGTTCGGCGACGCCTGGGAGCAGGCCGCCGAGCAGGCCGGCGAGCCGGCGCCCGCGCCCTCGCCGCCGGCGGCACCCACCGCTGCGCCCGCCGCCGCCGCGCCCGAGGGGAGCGCCCGGTGAAGTACCTCGACGAGTTCCAGGACCCCGCGCTGGCCCGGCGGCTGTTCGACGAGATCCGCGCCACCGTCACCCGCCCGTGGGCGCTGATGGAGGTGTGCGGCGGACAGACGCACTCCATCATCCGGCACGGGATCGACCAACTGCTCCCGGACGAGATCGAGTTGATCCACGGTCCGGGCTGCCCGGTGTGCGTCACGCCACTGGAGATGATCGACAAGGCGCTGGAGATCGCCTCCCGGCCCGACGTGATCTTCTGCTCGTTCGGCGACATGCTCCGGGTCCCCGGCACCGGACGGGACCTGTTCACCGTCCGCGGTGAGGGCGGCGACGTCCGGGTGGTCTACTCGCCGCTGGACGCGCTGCGGGTCGCCCGGGCCAACCCGGACAAGCAGGTGGTCTTCTTCGGCATCGGCTTCGAGACCACCGCCCCGCCCAACGCGATGACGGTCTACCAGGCGCGCCGGCTCGGCATCCGCAACTTCAGCCTGCTGGTCTCGCACGTGCGGGTGCCGCCCGCCATCGAGGCGCTGATGACCTCCCCGGACTGCCGGGTGCAGGCCTTCCTGGCCGCCGGGCACGTGTGCAGCGTGATGGGCACCGAGGAGTACCCGGAGCTCGCGGAGCGCCACCGGGTGCCGATCGTGGTCACCGGGTTCGAGCCGCTCGACATCCTGGCGGGCGTGCGCCTGGCCGTGCGCCAACTGGAGCGCGGCGAGCACCGGGTGGAGAACGCCTACCCGCGCGCCGTGCGCGCGGAGGGCAACCCGGCGGCCCGGGCGATGCTCGCCGACGTCTTCGAGGTCACCGACCGCGCCTGGCGCGGCATCGGCACCATCCCGGCCAGTGGCTGGCGACTGGCCGAGGCCTACCGCGAGTTCGACGCCGAGCACCGGTTCGCCGTGGGCGACCTGACCACCGTGGAGCCGGCCGAGTGCCGCAGCGGCGACGTGCTGCAGGGCCTGATCAAGCCGCACGAGTGCGAGGCCTTCGGCACGCGCTGCACCCCGCGCACGCCGCTGGGCGCCACCATGGTCTCCAGCGAGGGCGCCTGCGCGGCCTACTACCTGTACCGCCGCCTGGGCGGCGTCCCGACTCCCGTGAAGGCGGCCCCCGTTGGCTGAGCTGCTCGCACCCGCGCCCGACTTCTCCGGCTGGACCTGCCCCGCGCCGCTGCGCGACCTGCCCCGGATCGTGATGGGGCACGGCGGCGGCGGGACGCTCTCGGCCGAGCTGGTCGAGCACGTCTTCGCCCCGGCGTTCGGCGGCCCCGAGCTCGCCGGGTACCCCGACTCCGCCGTGCTCGACCTCGGCGGTGCCCGACTGGCCTTCTCCACCGACTCGTTCGTGGTCCGGCCGCTGTTCTTCCCGGGCGGCTCGATCGGCGACCTGGCGGTCAACGGCACGGTCAACGACCTCGCCATGAGCGGGGCGCGGCCGGCCTTCCTGTCCTGCGCCTTCCTGCTGGAGGAGGGTGTGGAGACGGCCACGGTGGCCGCGGTGGCGCAGGCGATCGGGGCCGCGGCCAGGGCGGCCGGGGTGCGGATCGCCACCGGCGACACCAAGGTGGTCGAGTCCGGGCACGGCGACGGTGTGTACCTCAACACCGCCGGGATCGGCCTGGTGCCGGCCGGCGTGGACATCCGCCCCGACCGCGCGGTGCCCGGGGACGTGGTGATCGTCAGCGGGCCGATCGGCCTGCACGGGGTCGCGGTGCTGAGTGTGCGCGAGGGCCTGGAGTTCGAGGTGCGGGTGGCGAGCGACTGCGCGCCGCTCGGCGGCCTGGTCGAGGCGATGCTCGCCGTCACCCCCGACCTGCACGTGCTGCGCGACCCCACCCGCGGCGGGGTGGCGACCGCGCTGAACGAGATCGCGGCGGCCTCCGGGGTCGGCGTGGTGCTGGAGGAACGGGCCGTGCCGGTGCCGCCCGAAGTGGCCAACGCCTGCGCGCTGCTGGGCCTGGACCCGCTCTACGTGGCGAACGAGGGCAAGCTGCTCGCCTTCGTCGCGCGGGCCGACGCCGACGCCGTGCTCGCCGCGATGCAGGCCCACCCGCACGGGGCCGGGGCGCGGATCATCGGCGAGTGCGTCGAGGCGCACCCGGGCATGGTGGTGGCCCGCACCGCGTTCGGTGCGACCCGAGTGGTGGACAAGCCGCTGGGGGAGCAGTTGCCCCGGATCTGCTGACCGGCTGCCGACCGGCCCCAGCGCGTGGCGACGGGGGCGTCGTGGTCGACCCCCGGTCGTCACGCGCCCGCGACCGGCGGGCGGTCAGGGGCCGTCGTCCGGGGGCAGGCTCGGCACGTCGGCGGGAAAGAGGCTCACCAGCAGTCCGTACGGCTCGCCGCGGGCCGGGTCGTTCGGCAACTCCTCGTTGGCCATGGCGCGCAGCCGGGCCTCCAGGGCCCGCGCCTGCTCGGGGCTGAGCCAGAGGTGGCGCAGCACGGTCTCGGAGGCCTGCCCGGGGCCGGCCGGCAGCATCTCGTCCAGCGCGGCGTGGAGGAGGAACTGGGCGCCGCCGTCCGCGTTCTCCTGGAACGTGAAGCCCTCGCTGACCAGCGCGAAGTACTGCTCGGTGCCGCCGCGCACCTGCCGGGTCTCGGCGAGGCGGACCAGGCCGGCCTCGCGCAGCACCCGCACGTGGTAGCCGACGGTGCCCTTGCTCATCCCCAGGGCCAGCGCCAACTGGCGCAGCGTCGCCGGGCGTTGGCGCAGTGCGTTGACCATGCGGTGGCGCACGGGGTGACCGAGCGCCTTGAACTGCTCGGTGGAGTGGAGGACGAGGTGGCCCTGCTCGTCGCGGTCCCGGGTGTCGGGGGGCTGCCGGTCTGCGTCGTCTGCCATGGCTGAAAGTGTCGGGGAATCCAAACGCTTTGACAACTCCGGCGCGCCCACCGCACAATCAAGGCGTCGAAGAAGTGGCGAAGATTCTCGCCACTTAAGTCCGGTCCACCCTCCGTGGCCCGGATCCCACACATCACCAGGAGTCTGCATGCCCCTTGCCACCGCCCGGGTCAGCACCGACCGTCCCGCCCGCTACCTGAAGCAGCTCGTCTCGCACATGAGCCACAAGGCCACCACCGCCCTGTCCGCCGACGGCCGCGGCACCATCACCGTCAGGTCCGGCAGCTGCGCCCTCACGCCCCACCCGGGCACGCTGGAGCTGACCGCCACCGCCGTCGACGCCGAGTCCCTCGCCCAGGTGCAGGACGTGATCGCCCGTCACCTGGTCCGCTTCGCCACCCAGGAGGAACTGGTGGTCGAGTGGAGTGCCCCGATCGACGGCGGTGAGCTGGAGCCCACCGCCCCCGTGGTCGGCGAGTACCTGCTCAGTCACCACACGCCGGCCGACGAGATCCTCGGCGAGCTGGCCGCCGCCACCCGGGAGGCCCTCGGCGACGCCGCCCACATGCAGGTCTCGGCCGACGAAGGCACCCTGCTCACCATGCTGACCCGGCTCACCGGTGCCCGGTTCGCGGTCGAGGTCGGCGTCTTCACCGGCTACTCCACCCTCTGCATCGCCCGCGGCCTCGCCGACGGCGGCCGGGTGCTGGCCTGCGACGTCAGCGAGGAGTGGGCCGCGATCGGCCGCCCGTACTGGGAGCGCGCGGGCGTCGCCGACCGGATCGACCTGCACATCGCCCCCGCGCTGGAGACCCTGCGCGCGCTCGACAGCGAGCCGTTCATCGACATCGCCTTCATCGACGCCGACAAGGAGAGCTACCCCGCCTACTACGAGGAGATCGTGCGCCGCCTGCGCCCCGGCGGGCTGGTGGTGCTGGACAACGTCTTCCTCGGCGGCCGCGTCCTCGACCCCGCCTACCAGGAGGCCCGCCACGTGGCCGTGCGCGGCCTGAACGACCTGATCGCGGCCGACGAGCGGGTGGACGCGGTGATGCTGCCGGTGCGCGACGGGGTGACGATCGCCCGGCGCCGGTGAGGTGCCCGGCCTCGGAGCACGGGCGCGCTCCGGCGCCGGGCGCGGCGACTACCCGCGCACCGCGAGCCGGGCGGCCAGCCGTTCCTTCGCGCCGGGCCACTCGTCCTTCAGCATCGAGTAGAAGACGGTGTCGCGCCAACTTCCGTCGGGGCGGCGCAGTTCACGGCGCAGGACGCCTTCGCGCACCGCGCCCAGGCGGGAGATGGCCTGCTGCGAGCGCGTGTTGAGGTGGTCGGTGCGCCAGCACACCCGCCCCATGCCCAGTTCCTCGAAGGCGTGCGAGAGCAGCAGCAGCTTGGACTCGGTGTTGACCGCGGTGCGCCAGGCGGTGCGGCCGTACCAGGTCCAGCCGATCTCCAGGCACTCGTCGACGGTGCTGAAGAACCCGTAGCTGGTCCAGCCGACGGCCCGTCCGGTGGCCAGCCGGACGACGGCGAAGGCGACCCGGGTGCCGGCCGCGCAGTCGGCGACCAGCTTGTCCAGCAGGGTGCCCAGTTCCTGCTGGGTGCGTGGGGTGCGGACCGGGAGCCGGCGCCAGACCTCCTCGTCCCCTCCGCCGGCTGCGAACAGGTCCGCGAGGTGGGCACGGGTCAGCGGCTCCAGGCGGACGTGGCGGCCCAGCAGGGTGACAGCGGTCGGGGTCCTGGCAGCGGACGGGTTCAGCGGCTCCATGGTGATGATCATGCCCTCCGGGGCGGGTCGGCGACCACCGCCGCCCACGGGAGATCCACCGGCGGCCTGCCCGGTTCGTCCGGCGCGGGGGCCCGGCGCCGACCGGTGTCAGTGTGATCGGCATACTTTCGCGCATGGACATCGTGGAGAACGAACGGCGCCCGCACCACTACCAGTTCGCGCACAAGGTGCTCGCCGGACTCGCCCGGGACATGGGGCCGCGGATGCTGGACGGCCTGCCGGAGGACCGGATCGCGGCCGGCCTGGCCTCGCTCTGGGACGACTTCGGGAGGCGGTTGCCCGAGGGGGAACGGCTGCCGAGCGACGGGTTGACGGGTGACCTGATCACGCTGGGGCGGCACCGGATGCTGGTGGTCGTGATGCCCGAGCCCATCGCCCGGGCCGAGGCGTACTACACCGCGGTGGTCCAGTCGGGCGGCGCCGACCACTGCCGGTACTTCACCCTGGAGTACGCGCTCAACCCGTTCACCGGCGAGCCGTACTCGGTGCTCGGCGAGTGGACGGCGGACGGCAGCCACCTCAATTGCGGGACCGGCCGGTTGGCAGGGCTGTCCGGGTTCCTGACCGACCTGGTGGGCCTGCTGCACGCGGAGTCGGCTGCCGCGGGCCCGGCCGCCGGGTCGGGCCGGAGCACGGCGCAGCCGAAGCCCGAACGGCGGGGCCTGCGGCGGTTGTTCGGCCGCTGAGCGGCCGGGAGCGAGATACGGCGCGAGGCCGGATCCGTGGCGGACCCGGCCTCGCGTGCGTGCGCGGCGGACTCAGCGGCGACCGGTCGGCTGGCCGGTGGCCGGGTCGAGCACCAGCGGGCGGGCGTTCGGGGCGTCGTCGTCGTGACCGCGGCCGTGGCCCCGCGGGAAGTCGAACAGGCCGTTCAGGCTGCCCGCCACCTTGTCGGTGCTGCCGGCGATCCGCGGCAGGGTCCAGTTGTCCTCGACGAACTTGAGGATGGAGGACTGGTCGGTCAGCGTGTGGTCGACCGAGTTGCGCTTGGCCCAGGGCGAGACGACCAGCAGCGGCAGGCGCGGGCCGTAGCCGCAGCGGCCGTTCTGGCCGGCGATCGGGGTGCCGCTGCCGCAGACGCCCGGGCCGGTCAGCGAGTCGGCGGCCGAGGCGGACGGGTTGGTGACACCGGAGTAGGCGTGGTCGTACCAGCCGTCCGAGTCGTCGTAGGCGATGACGACCGCGGTGTTCTCCCAGTCCGGGGTCTTCTGCAGGGCGTTGATCTCGTTGACCACGAACTGCTGCTCGTCGTACGGGTCGGAGTACGCCGCGTGGCCGTCCTGGTAGCCGGCGGCCTTGAGGTAGCTGACGGCCGGCAGCGCGGAGCCCGGCAGCTGGCCGCGGCCGATCGCCGCCACCAACTGGTCGAAGTCACTCGTGTCGTACTGGTGGTTCGGGGTGTCGAACTGCGGGGCGCCGTTCACGTAGTGCTGGGTGTCGGTACCGATGCTGCGCAGCGCGGACCGGGTGTCGCGGCCGTTGGCGTCGGTGGCCAGCGTGACGTGGTGCGGGTTCGCGGTGGACGCGTAGTACTGGAACGGCTGGTGGTGCGGGATGTAGTCGTCCTTCCAGCCGTACTGCCCGGTGCCGGTGGTCAGCGGGGCGGCCACGCCGACGCCGACCGGGTGGACGGCGTTGCACAGGCCCTGGTTGGTGGAGTGCGGCACCGAGCTGTTCAGCCCGGCGGCCTTGAACTCGTCGGGGACGAAGGTCGAGGTCGGCTGACCGGCGTGCCCGGTGGCGGCGGCCGCGTCGGCGAAACCGGTGGTCGGCCGGAAGCCGCCCTCGAAGAAGCCCCAGGACAGGCCGGCCGCGTTCAGCTGGTCGCCGACGTTCTTGCCGCTCATCGCCACCGCGTCGCGGGTCGAGCAGTCGTCCCAGTACGGCTGGGCGTCGCTGGTCAGCACGTAGCCGCCCTGCCCGTCCGCGGTGAGGTCGGCGTTGGGCTTGGCGGGGGTGGCGACCGACGGGCTGTTCGCGGTGTGGGCCATGTCGACGCCGCCGGTGTTCCCCGCGATCAGGTTGACCGCGCCGGGCGAGGACGGGCCGAAGGTGGTGCCGTACGAGTTGTCGCTCATGGCGAACCGCTGGGCGTAGTTCCACATCGCGGTCACGGTGTTGCCGTCGTAGTAGTTCATCACGTCGCCCGCGACGCAGGCCGCGCCGGTCGGCGACTTGCCGCTCTCGTTGCCGACGGTCTGCGGGAAGCGGTCCATCTTGCCGCCGTCGAAGGCCGCCTGCTCGTCGCCGTAGTTGTGGTCCTGGTCGCAGGTGAGCACGTCGCCCGGGGCGGCCGGGTCGTAGCGGCGCGGGTTCACCCCGTTCGGGTTCGCGGTCAGCAGGGCGCCGGTCAGGCCGTTGACGGCCGGCGTGCCGCGCCTTGCCGTGAATGCCTGCCCGTCCGTGTTGGTGGCGTTCGGGTAGGTGCCGAAGTAGTGGTCGAAGGAGACGTTCTCCTGGTAGATGACGACCAGGTGCTTGATCGGCGACTGAGTGTGCCGCGCCGCCTGGGCCACGGAGGTGCCGGGCGTGGCGGTCACCACGGTCAGGCCGGCGGCGACAGCGGCGGCGCCGGACAGCAGACGCTTGGAGCGGTGCACTCGATGCATGGAAGCCCTCTTACCAGTCGACGGCAGGATGGCGAGAGCGAACCGCATGCAGCGGAAGGCGAGTTGATGCCCAGGCAACGCACGGGTGCCGGACGTGCGAACAAGCCGTCCACCCGTCAGCCCCGACCCGCCGCGCCTGGGCGCAGGTAGCGGGCCCGGACGTGGTCGAGGTACCGGTCCGGGTCGGCGAAGGCGCCGTCCTGGGCACCGCGGCGGTGCAGTTCGAGCCGGCCGTCGGGGTGCAGGCGCAGCGTGGTGGTGGCCGCCCGGGGCGTGGCCGTGGGGCCGTCGTCGATGCCGGACAGACCGGCGGGGTCGAGCACCGGCACGGTCGCGGGGAACATCGCGGCGGCCTCGGCGGCCGTCGCCGCGGGCGGCCGACCGGTGCGGTTGGCACTGCTCACGTACAGGACCGGGTGCGGCGCGAGGACGGGCAGCACGGGCGCCCAGCGGGCGCCGAAGAGCATGGTCCAGCCGTCCCGGGTGGCCGGTGCCGGGCCGGCGCCGCCGGGCAGCCGGAGCAGCAGGGTCACCCGCTCCTCGACCAGCAGGCGGTGGACCCCCGCATCCAGCCCCAGGGCGGCGACGGTACCGGGGTCGTGGGCCCAGAGCGCCACCGCCTGGTCGGCGGGCCGTCCCTTGGCCGAGTTGACGGCCCGTGCGTCGGTGCCGGCCAGCACGCAGGTCAGCGGTGCGGGGTTCGGCAGCACCACCGCCGCACCGCGGGCCAGCGCGGTGCGCGCGCCGTCGGCGTCGGTGGTGCCCGCTGCGGCGGTCACCCGGCCGCTCCCGCGGCGGCGCCCAGCCCGTCGAGGTAGGCGGCGAAGGCCGCGTCGTCGACGACGGCCCGGCCGGTCCGGTACGCCCGCGCCTTGGCCCAGGCCAGCGCGGCCGCCGTCCGCGACGGGTCCAGCGCGTGCCCGAGACGGGCGGCCACCGCCGTCACCACCCGGGCGCTGGCCAGCTGGGTGAGCACCACGGTCGGGGCGATGCCCAGCAGCGCCTGCGGGTCGAACGGTTGGAACAGCTGCGGGTGGACGAAGGGCGTGCCGGTGGAGATGGTGCCGACCCCGGTGCCGACCACCGGCGTGGTGACGCCGATCGGCACGCCGGTCTCCGCGGCGACCAGCCCGGCCAGGTGCGGCAGCGCGGTCAGGTCCGGAGCGGTCCACCAGAGCCCCTCGTCGGTACCGAGCAGCCGGGCCGCCCGCGCGGGGTCGTGGGCGAGCAGGAAGAGCACCTGCTCGGTGGCGACCATGCCGCTGCGCTCGGCCAGGCCGAGCCAGGAGGCGGACACCACCCGGACCCCGGCGCGCAGCGCCTCCAGCGTGTTGGCCAGCCCCAGCCCGAGGTCGTTGTGCAGGTGCGAGGCGAGCACCACCTCCGGGCCCGCGCCGGCCGCGACCCGGCCGAACATCTCGGCCGCCTCGAACGGCAGTTGGCGGCCCACCGTGTCGGCCAGCACGATCGCGGCCGCCCCGGCGTCGGTCAGGGCGCCCGCACCGGCGGCCATCAGTGCGTGGTCGGCGCGGGAGGCGTCCGCGAAGCAGAGGTCGACGGCCACCTCCGCCGCCAGGTCGCGGGCCTCCTTGACCAGGGCGACCGCTGCCTCCAGTGCCTCCCGGGCACTGCTGTGGGTCATCGTCGCGGCCATCGCCTCGGAGGCGGGCACCACGACCATCACCCGCGCGTGCGCGGTGCCCCGGACCGCGGCCACGGCCTGCCGGACGTCCGCGCTGCGCCCCCGGCAGACCGCGGCCACGCTCACCGCCCCCTCGGCCTCCACCGCGACCCGACGCACCGCCTCGAACTCCTCGCCGCAGACGGCGGGGAAGCCGGCCGCGAAGACCACGTGCCGTGGGCCGTCGGCCCCGAACATCCGCCCCTGCTCGCGCGCCAGCCGCACCCGGAAGTCGGCCGACATCAGTGTCTTGGCCTGCGCACCGTCGCGCGGCGACTCCTCCCAGAGCACCAGGCGCCCCGCCCGCGCGGACTCCCGCACCACGTCCCGCACCACGTCCTGTCCCACCACGACCCCCCAGTCCGGGCCCTCCCGCACCGGGAGGGCAACCCGGTCGGCAGGCTAGGCGGCGACCGGTCACGGCACCGGAACGGCAGGCGGAAGATCACCCGTACGGGGTGTGTCCGCCGAACCCGCCCGTACGGACGGACCGGTAGTGGTACAGGCCCCCGTCTGACATGGCGTCGGCAAGCGCAAGGCCGGGGCCCGAGCTGACGGCATCTCGCCATGGCATGTTCCCGCCATGGCAACTGCCTTTATCCATGGGACCGTTGGCATCACCATTCGCCTGTCCCCGTGTCGGTGTCAGCCGACAGCCACCAGCACCGCCCAGCATGTCAGGAGAGACATGTCCGGACTGGCCAGAAAAGGACCCGCCCTGCTCGCCGGAGCCCTCGCTGCGGCGTTGGCCCTCGCCACCCCCGTGCTCGCCGCCGCCCCGACCGCCCCGCACCGGCCCGGAACGCCGCCCGGCGCCACCCCGACCCTCGCCCAGGTCAGCACCGACCCGTACACCGACGCGCAGGCCCAGCACGCCACCGAGGTCGAGCCCGACACCTTCAGCTACGGCAGCACCGTGGTGTCCGCCTTCCAGGTCGGCCGGGTCTCCGGCGGCGGCGCGTCCAACATCGGCTGGGCGACCTCCACCGACGGCGGGCAGACCTGGACCCACGGGTTCATGCCCGGCTCCACCGGCAACACCGGCGGCCCGTACGGGCAGGCCAGCGACGCCTCGGTGGCCTACGACGCCAAGGACGGCGTCTGGATGGTCTCCTGGCTGGGCGTCAGCACCAGCAGCTCGGTCGACGTGGAGCTGAGCCGCTCCACCGATGGCGGCCACACCTGGGGCAACCCGGTCACGATCTCCACCGGCACCTTCGACGACAAGAACTGGACGGTCTGCGACGACCACGCGTCCAGCCCGTACTACGGCCACTGCTACACCGAGTACGACGACGCCAACGCCGGCGACGCCGAGCACATGCGCACCTCGACCGACGGCGGCCTGACCTGGGGCGCCCAGCTGAGCCCGGCCGACAGCCCCAGCGGGCTGGGCGGACAGCCGGTCGTCCAGCCGAACGGCACCGTCGTGGTGCCGTTCTCCTCCGGCAGTCAGAACGCCGAGGACGCCTTCACCTCCACCAACGGCGGCACCAGCTGGGGCGCCAGCGTGCAGATCGCCACGGTCTCGCACCACCCGGTGGCCGGCCTGGAGGACCTGGCGGCCCGCCTGTCACCCAGGGACAGCCTGCGCGAGAGTCCGCTGCCGTCCGCCGAGATCGACTCCAGCGGCAAGGTCTACGCCGTCTGGTCCGACTGCCGCTTCCGCAGCGGTTGCCCGAGCAACGACATCATCATGTCGACCTCGACCAACGGCACCACCTGGAGCACCCCGACCCGGGTGCCGATCGACGCGGCCACCAGCACGGTCGACCACTTCACCCCGGGCATCGGCGTCGACCCGAGCAGCTCGGGCAGCACCGCCCGGCTCGGCCTGACGTACTACTTCTACCCGAACGCCGCCTGCACGGACACCACCTGCCAGCTCGACGCGGCCTTCGTCTCCTCGGCCGACGGCGGCAGCACCTGGTCCGCACCCGTCCAGCTGGCCGGCCCGATGACGCTGGCCTGGCTGCCCAACACCAGCCAGGGCCGGATGTTCGGCGACTACATCTCGACCTCCGTGCTCGCCGGCGGCAACGCCGTCCCGGTGATCCCGATCGCCCACGCGCCCAGCGGCAGCACCTTCGACGTGGCGATGTACGCCCCGGCCGGCGGCCTGCCGATCGGCCAGTCCACGGGCGGCAACACCGTCACCGTCACCAACCCGGGCAACCAGACCGGCACCGTCGGCACCCCGGTCTCGCTCCAGCTCAGCGCCACCGACTCGGCCGGTCTGAGCCTGACCTACAGCGCGACCGGCCTGCCCGCGGGCCTGTCGGTCTCCACCGCGGGCCTGATCTCCGGCACGCCGACCACCGCCGGCACCAGCTCGGTGACGGTCCGGGCGGCGGACAGCACCGGCACCGCCGGCACCGCCTCGTTCAGCTGGACGGTCAACCCCACCGGCGGCGGTTGCCCGAGCCCCGGCCAACTGCTCGGCAACCCCGGTTTCGAGACCGGTAGCGCCGCGCCCTGGACGGCTTCCTCCGGCGTGATCGACAACTCCAGCAGCGAGGCGGCCCACTCGGGCAGCTGGAAGGCCTGGCTGGACGGCTACGGCAGCACCCACACCGACACCCTGGGGCAGAGCGTCGCCATCCCGGCCGGCTGCAAGGCCGCGCTCAGCTTCTACCTGCACATCGACACCGCCGAGACCAGCACCACCACGGCCTACGACACCCTCAAGGTCCAGGTCCTGAACAGCAGCGGCACCGTGCTGGCCACGCTGGCCAGTTACTCCAACCTCAACGCCGCCACCGGCTACACCCAGCGCTCCTTCGACCTGTCCGGCTACGCCGGCCAGACCGTCACGCTGAAGTTCACCGGCACCGAGGACTCCAGCCTGCAGACCAGCTTCGTGGTCGACGACACGGCGCTCAACGCCTCCTGACCCGGCGTCGGACCGGCTACGGGTGCGGTCGGGCTCCCCGCGCGAACGG
>NZ_JBHYKG010000191.1:0-16071 GCF_042741245.1 Kitasatospora sp. NPDC058965 | reverse complement strand
GCAGCACCGGACCGACGACCAGGCAGCCGGGCAGCAGCAGCCGGTGGTCGCGGCCGAGCAGCAGCCGCACCAGGTGCGGCGCGGCCAGCCCGACGAAGGCGATCGGGCCGGCCGCCGCCACCGCACCCGCGGCCAGCAGGACCACGGAGAGGCCGGCGGCGGCGCGGATCCGGCTCACCGGTACGCCGAGCGACCGGGCGCTCCGGTCGCCGAGCGACAGCGCGTTGAGCGCGGGCGCCACGGCGAAGGCGAGCAGCAGGCCGGTCCCGATCAGCGGCAGCACCGGCAGCAGCACCTCGAACCCGCGCGCCTCCAGCGACCCGGCCAGCCAGAACCGGGCCTCGTCCAGCGTGCGCCGGCTGGCCAGCATCACCGCCGAGGTCCACGAGGTGAGCACCGCCGCCAGCACGGTGCCGCCGAGGGCGAGCCGGGTCGGATCGAGCTCACCGGCCCGGCGCGCCATCAGCTGCGCCGCGAGCCCGGCCAGCGCCGCACCCGCCACCGCGAACCAGAGGTACTCCACCGGCCGGGTCAGGTGCAGGGCGTAGATCGCCGTGACCACCGCGAAGCTCGCGCCGGCGTTGACCCCGAGCGTGGTCGGTGCGGCCAGCGGATTGCGGGTCGCCCCCTGGGCCACCGCACCGGCCACCGCCAGCGCCGCGCCGACCACCAGGCCCAGGACGGTGCGCGGCAGCCGAAGCCCCGTCACCACCCGGGCGTCGGGGCCGGTGGTGCGGTGCCCGGTCAGTGCGTCCAGCACGGTGGCGAGCGGGATCGAGCGTGATCCCAGGGCGAGGCTCAGGGTCAGGCAGAGCAGCAGGACGCCCAGGCCCAGACCGAACAGCAGGGTCGGTCGGGCGGCACGGGGTCGCTGCGCCGCCGGGGCCGTGGCGGCCGGGAGGTCGGTTCTCAGCACGTGATCGATATTAGGTTAGGCAAACCTAAGTTCGTCAAGTCGCCCGGGATGGTGACGGTGCGTCGCCAAGCTAAGGTGAGGCTCACCTAAGTAACAAGCGGATGGCGGGAACGATGAACGAGGTGACCGGGCTCTACCGGCGGATGGCCGGGGCCTGTCCGGCCTGGCAGGTGCGGGTGCTGACCGAGGGTCGGCCCGGTGCCGGGTGGGTGCCCGCGGCGCGCTTCGCGGACTCGGTCGACGAGCTGGTCGCGGGGGAGGCGGCGCGGATCCGGGAGCGGCACGGGCGCGCGGTGCCGGCGCGGGTGGCGGGGTCGCGGCTGCTGCACCACTACCTCTGGTCGGTCGGCCTGCTGGTCGGCGGGCCGTGGTACCTGGCCGGCCTGGTACCGGATTTGCCCGCGGCGGCGGTGTGGCTGGAGCCCGCGACCGGCGAGCTGGCGGTGCGGGTCGGGGGCCCGGCCGAGCACGGCGACGCGGGGCGGGTGCGGGCGGCGGTGGCGGACCACGCGCAGGGCGTGCTGGCGGCCTTCCGGCCGGTGCTGCGGCGCGGGGAGCGGGCGCTGTGGGGGATGGTGACGGACGATCTGATCTCCGGCGTCTGGCACCTGGGCCGGATGCTCGGCCGGGAGGAGCACGCGGTGCGCCGGGCCGCCGAGCTCGGCGGGCTCGCCCCCATGGTCGGCTCGGCCGACTTCCGGTGCCTGGAGGTGGACGGGCGCCCGGAGCTCACCCGGACCCGGGTGAGCTGCTGCCTGTACTACGCGATCGGACCGGCGACACCGGCCTGCCTGACCTGCCCGCGGACCGGCGACGCGGAGCGGGTCCGGCGGCTGGCCGAGGGGTGAGCACGGCTCACGGGTACGGCCGGGCCGCCGCCAGCTGCGCGGCCAGGACCTGCGGGGCCGTCACCAAGGACGGCCCGTACCAGGTGAGGTGACGCCCGCTCAGCAGCGCCACCGGGGTGCCGGGGAAGGCCTCCGGTCCGTCCTCGGCGGTGAACCGGTACGGCTCGTCCGGCAGCACCACCAGCTCCGGCCCCGCCGCCCGCAGCTCCGGCAGCGGGATCGCCGGGTACCGCTCCGGGTGCGCCGCCTGCTGGTGGTCCACGCCGAGGCGCCGCAGCAGGTCCCCCGCGAAGGTGTCGCGGCCCAGCACCATCCACGGCCGCCGCCAGATCGGGACCACCGCCGTGCGGCGCCCGGCCGGCGCCGGGAGCTCCGCCCAGGCCGCCACCGCCTCGTCCAGCCAGCGGGGCCGCGCCAGCCCGCAGACCGCGACCAGCAGGTGGTCCAGCTCCGCGAAGGCCTGGTCCAGCGTGCGGACCTCGGTCACGTGCACCCGCAGGCCGGCCGCCCGCAGCGCCGCCAGGTCCACCGCGCGGTTCTCCTCCTCGTTGGCGATCACCAGGTCGGGTGCCAGCGCCCGCACGGCCGCCGGATCGGGGTTCTTGGTCCCCCCGATCCGCGGGACCGCGAGCCCCGCCGGGTGGCTGCACCAGTCGGTGGCGCCGACCAGCACCCCGGGGGCGGTGGCGGCCACCGCCTCGGTGAGCGAGGGGACCAGGGAGACGACGCGGCGCACGGGAGTCACCCGGCGAGCCCAGGGCCTGCCGGCGCCGTGTCGAAGACGCAGTCGCCGCAGAGGCCGCCCGCCGGGAGGCGGTAGTAGAGGCAGCAGGTGGTGCGGCGCAGGCGGGGGCCGTCGGGGGTGAGGGTGCCGGCGAGACGGGGGTGCGCGAGCAGGGTGCGGGCGGCCTGTTCGGCGGCGCGGTAGGCGGCGGGCGCGGTGGCGGCGAGCTGACCGTGCATCACGCGCAGGGTGCCGACCAGGGCCGAGGCGGCGTTGCCGCGGAGCAGGCGCTCGGCCACCGGGGTGGCGGCCCGCACCGCGGCGTCGAGCGGCGCGAGGACGGTGGTCAGCACGGCGCACGGGTCGGTCGTGGTCCCGGCACCGGTCGGGAGCCAGAGGTCGAGCGGACCGTCCGGCGGCTGGTGCCAGTGGACCCGGTCGAGCTCGGGGATCTCCCCGGTCACGGCGAGCGAGCCCAGGGTGACCGACCAGAACCGGGCCGCCAGTCCGAGCTGCACGACCGAGGCGGCCACCCGCGGCTCGGTGGTGCGCAGCCGCTCGGCCACCTCGCGCACCCGGACCGCGATCCCGTCGGTGAACAGCGCGTCCAGCGGGCGGTGGTCGGGCGGCGGGACGGACCCGAGCCGGAGCGCGAAGTACGGGCCGAGGGCCGAGACGGGGTGCGGGGTCGCAGCGGCGGTCATGGGCACAGGTCTACCGGGTGCGGGCGGCCCGGTCCGCACCGGGTGGCCGGGCCGTCGGGCGTCGGCGCAGGATGGGAGTCCGGGGGCCCTGAGGAGGTGCGCGGCGATGGCCAGACCGATCTGGACCGGCACGCTGAGTTTCGGCCTGGTGGCGGTGCCGGTGGGGCTCTACTCGGCGACCGAGGACCACGCGGTGCACTTCCGGCAGCTGCAGCGCGGCACCTCGGACCGGGTGCGCAACCAGCGGGTCAACGAGCGCACCGGCGAGGAGGTCGAGTACCGCGACATCGTCAAGGGCTTCGAGCTGGCCGAGGGCGAGTACGTGGTGGTCGAGCCGGCCGAGCTGGAGCGGATCTCACCCGGACGGTCCAAGTCGATCGAGATCAGCGGCTTCGTGGACCTCACCCAGGTGGACCCGATCTTCTTCGACAAGACCTACTACCTGGGCCCGCGCGGCAAGGAGTACGGCAAGGTCTACGGCCTGCTGCACCGCGCGCTCGCGGACACCAACCGGGCCGGGCTGGCCACCTTCGTGATGCGCGGCAAGCAGTACCTGGCGGCCGTCCGGGTGGAGGGCGACGTGCTGGTGCTGCAGACCATGCACTACGCGGACGAGGTCCGGGACCCGCACCGGGAACTGGACAACCTGCCCGAGCCGGCGGTGGAGCCGACCGAGAAGGAGCTCGCGGTGGCCCGCCAGCTGATCGAGGCGCTGAGCGAGGAGTGGGACCCGCAGCGGTACCACGACACCTACACCGCCCAAGTGCGCGAGCTGGTCGAGGCGAAGCTGGCCGGCGAGGACGTGGTCACGGCCGCGCCGGCCCCGGAGTCCACCAACGTGGTGGACCTGATGGCGGTGCTGGAGCGCAGTCTGGCGCAGGCGGGCGCCGGCGGGACGGACGGGCGGGCCGCGGAGCCCGGGCCGGCCGAGGACGGCGGGCCGGCCGAGGACCTCACCGGGCTGAGCAAGGCCGAGCTCTACAAGCTGGCCACCGAGCGCGAGCTGCCCGGTCGCTCCTCGATGACCCGGGACCAGCTGCTGGCCGCACTGCAGGGCCGGGCGGCGGAGCCCAAGCGGAAGGGCAAGCGGCCGCTGCGCGCGGTCTCCTGACGCAGCGTCAGTCAGGTAGTGGCGCGGCCGAGGCGGGCAGGCCGGCGTGCGGGTCGCCGTCCGCGGCCAGCCGCGCCGCGACCTGGTCGGGGGTGAAGGCGAGGTCGGCGGGTGCCCGGCAGGCGGCGAGCTCCGCCCAGCCGATCGGGGCGGCGGCGCTGGGCGCGGCCGCGGCCCGCAGCGAGTAGGCGGCGACGGTGTTCTTGGCGCTGTTGTTCTGCGACCAGTCCACGAAGACCCGGCCCGCCCGCAGCTGCTTGGCCATCCGGTCCACCACCAGCTCGGGCAGCGCCCGGCGCAGCCGGGCGGCCAGCTCGCGGGCGTAGCCGGCGACCTCCTCGGCCGGGGTGGCCGGCAGTGCGACGGACAGGTGCAGGCCCTTGCTGCCGGTGGTCTTGGGCCAGGCGGTCAGCCCGTCGGCGGCCAGCAGTTCGCGGGCCACCAGCGCCACCGCGCAGCACTCCACCACGCCGGTGCCCTCGCCCGGGTCGAGGTCGACGATCAGCCGGTCGTGCCGGGCCGGGTCGTCGCGCCACTGCGGGGTGTGGAACTCCAAGCAGCCGAGGTTGGCGGCCCACAGCAGGGTCGGCAGGTCGGCCACCACCACCTGGCGCAGGCTCTCCCGGCGGTGCGTCACCGAGAGTTCGGGCACCCAGTCCGGGGCACCGGGCGGCACCCGCTTGGCCCAGAACCGCTGGCCGGTCACGCCCTCGGGCAGCCGCAGGAAGCTGGCGGGCCGGCCGGCCAGCTGCGGCAGCATCGCGGGGGCGACCAGCGTGTAGTAGCGCAGCAGGGCGGCCTTGGTGAACCCGGAGCCGGGGTAGAGCTCGCGGTCCAGGTGGGTCAGCCGGAGCCGGCGGCCCTGCACTTCGGTCACCGTCGCCGTGGGATCGGGCATGCCTGGCATGGTGCCAGCCCGGAGGGGCGGGTCCCGGCGAGTCTGCCGCGACGCGCGGGGCGGCCCGACCATCATGGGGGCATGGATCCGATCACGGCGCTGGAGCGGATCGCCTTCCTGCTGGAGCGCGAGCAGGCCTCCCCGTACCGGGTGCAGGCCTTCCGCACCGCGGCCGGGACGCTGCGCGACCGTGCGGGGGAGGAACTGCCGCGCACCGCGGCCGGATTGGCGGCGCTGCCCGGGATCGGGCCGAAGACGGCCGCGGTGATCGGCGACGCGCAGCAGGGGCGGACGCCCGGGTACCTGGCGGAGCTGGAGGAACGGGCGGACGGGGTGCTGCCCGCGCTCACCCCGGCGGCGGCCGCGCTGCGGACGGCGCTGCGCGGGGACTGCCACCTGCACTCCGACTGGTCGGACGGCGGCAGCCCGATCGAGCTGATGGCCCGCACGGCACGGGAGTTGGGGCACGAGTGGGCGGTGTTGACGGACCACTCGCCCCGGTTGACGGTGGCCCGGGGCCTGACCGCCGACCGGCTGCGCCGGCAGCTGGAGGTGGTCGCGCAGTTGAACCGGGAGCTGGCGCCGTTCCGGCTGCTGACCGGCATCGAGTGCGACATCCTGGACGACGGCTCGCTGGACCAGGAGGACGAGCTGCTGGCCGAGTTGGACGTGGTGGTGGCCTCGGTCCACTCCAAGCTGCGGATGGCGGCCGGTCCGATGACCCGGCGGATGATCGCGGCGGTGAGCAACCCGCTGGTGGACGTGCTGGGGCACTGCACCGGCCGGTTGCACGGGGAGAAGGAGCGGCCGGAGTCGGCCTTCGACGCGGCCGAGGTGTTCGCGGCCTGCGTCGAGCACCGCACCGCCGTCGAGATCAACTCCCGCCCGGAGCGGCTGGACCCGCCGATGCGCCTGCTCCGCCTGGCCGGGGCCGCCGGCTGCCTGTTCTCGCTCGACACCGATGCGCACGCGCCCGGCCAGCTCTGCTGGCAGGACTACGGCTGCGCCCGGGCGGCGGAGGCCGGGATCCCGGCGGAGCGGATCGTCACCACCTGGCCGCTGGCCGAGCTGCTGGCCTGGACCCGGCAGGCGTAGCACACCCGGCCCCGTCCCGGGTCGGCGGCGGCCCGGGACGGGAACGGTGGTGGTGCGTCAGGAACTCATCGCGCAGCCGCCGGCGGCGTTGCTCCAGGTGGGCTGCATCGCGAACGAGCCGGTGGGCAGCGAGACGGCGGCCAGGTTCTGCCAGGCGCACAGGTCGCCGTTCTCCTGGCCGTCGGAGGCCACCCAGCCGCTGGAGGGCTGCGGGTCGGTGAGCGTCTCCGCGTACTCGTGGCCCTCGACGATGCTGAAGCCGTCGAGCTGGCCCGCCACCTGGTTGGCGCCGCAGCCGCTGCCGGCGTCCAGCACGTACGGCATGTTGGTGTAGGGCACGGTGCCGTTGAAGTCGTGCCAGGCGCAGAAGCCGCTGTTCGGGAAGCCGTCGGGCGAGGTGCCGCTCGGGCTCATCACCACGATCTGCACGTCGTTGCCGGCCACCCCGAAGTGCTGGGCGCCGACATTCGCCTCGGCGGCGATGTCGGCCTGCGCGGCGGCGGCGGGCGCCGCCTGGGCGTCGTCCACCCAGGTGCCGCCGAGCACCGCGCCGTTGAAGGTCGGACCGGCGCCGCTGCTGTCGGTGTACTGCGAGGTGACGGTGGACCAGCTGTCCTGCGCGGTGCCCAGCCCGTTGAACAGGTCGGTCTCGTACTGCTGGACGCCGTTGCCGTCGCTGTCCCACTGATTGCCCCAGAACACCAGGTAGACGGTGACCTGGTGCTGGACCGGTCCGCCGCCGTAGACCAGCGTGCCGGAGTCGGCCGGGCGCGGGGCGCGGCGGGCCGCGGCGCCCTTGAGCGGGACCACGCCGTGCCGGCCGTGGGTCTGCACCGTCATCACCTGCCCGTGGGTGCGGACCAGGTGGACGCCGCTCGCCGGGGCCGCGGTGCTGGTGGTGGCCGGGGCGACCAGGCCCGCCAGGGCGAGGGCGGCGACGGCGGCGGTGCGGCGCAGCCGCCGGGCGGTGGGGGTGACGTTCGTGCGCGGTGAGCGCATGCCGAGCTCCTTGGAGGGGTGTGGGGGGTCAGCAGGGCTGGTGCCGCCGGGCGCGGTCCGGCCGAGGTCCTCGGAACCGGGCGGTGCCGGCGTGCGGGGGCGCCGGTGCGTGCCGCGCCGCGGTACCGGCGCGGGCAGGCGCGAGTGGTCGCACGCCCGGTGTGCCGAGGGCCGGCGGGTGCGGGGGTGCCGGGGGGCTGCTTCCGGGGATCGTTTGACCGGTGCTCATCAAACAGCATCAGGAAATTCCCAGCAAGGTCCCAGGGAGGCACAGTTGGCAGATTTGACGGAGTGTTGACCCGGGCCCGGGGCGGGTGCGGCGCGGGGCGTTGACACCCGCAGGTGCGGTCCCTAGCGTGGGCGCACCGCATTACCGGCTAGTAGGGATCTCCTGATGGACGGCGACCGCCCGTACGACCTCGTGCTCTTCGGTGCGACCGGCTTCACCGGCCGGCTCACCGCGCAGTACCTCGCCGGCGCGGTGCCGGCCGGCTGCCGCTGGGCGCTGGCCGGCCGCAACGAGCAGAAGCTGGCCGAGGTGCGGCGCGAACTGCTGGCCGGGCACCCCGGGCTGGTGGAGCCGGCGGTCCTGCTGGCGGACGCCACCGACCGGGCCGCGCTGCGCAAGGTGGCCGAGGCCGCCCGGGTGGTGGTCTCCACCGTCGGACCGTACCAGCGCTACGGAGAGCCGCTGGTCGCCGCCTGCGCGGACGCCGGCACCGACTACCTGGACCTCACCGGTGAGCCGGAGTTCGTGGACCGGATGTACCTGCTGCACCACGAGCGGGCGCAGGCCAGCGGGGCCCGGCTGGTGCACAGCTGCGGCTTCGACTCGATCCCGCACGATCTGGGCGTGCTCTTCACGGTCCGTCAGCTCCCGCCGGAGGCCGAGGAGTCGGCGGTTTCGGTGAACGGGTACGTGCGGGCCGGCGGCACCTTCTCGGGCGGCACCTTCGCCTCCGCGCTGACCGCCTTCGGCCGGCCGCGGGCCGCCGCGCAGGCGAACCGGGAGCGCCGGGCGGCCGAGGCCCGCCCGGCCGGGCGGCGGATCCGCACCACGCCGCGCGGGCCGCACCGGTCGGCCGAGGCCCGGGCCTGGGCGCTGCCGCTGCCGACCATCGACCCGCAGGTGGTGGGCCGTTCGGCCGCCGCGCTGCCCGGCTACGGCCGGCAGTTCGGCTACGCGCACTACGCGGCGGTGAAGCGGCTGCCGGTGGCGGTGGGCGGGGTGCTCGGGCTGGGGCTGCTGGTGCTGGCGGCCCAGGTGCCGCCGCTGCGCCGGGCGCTGGAGCGGCTGCACGGCCCGGGCGAGGGGCCGAGCGCCGAGCGGCGGGCCGCGTCCTGGTTCACCGTGCGGTTCGTGGCCCGGACCGCGGCGGCCCAGGTGGTCACCGAGGTCTCCGGCGGGGACCCGGGGTACACCGAGACGGCGAAGATGCTGGCCGAGTCGGCGCTCTGCCTGGCCTACGACGAACTGCCGCGGGTGGCCGGCCAGGTGACCCCCGCCGTGGCGATGGGCGACGCGCTGGTCGAGCGGCTGCGGGCGGCCGGGATGCGGTTCGAGGTGCTGGGCGAGGTGCCGCCGCACGCGCCGCGGCGGCACCGGTAGCGGCGCCGCGGGGCCGGGCCGGCAGCGCTGCCCCGGCAGCAGCTAGCGGTACTTCGCCATCCGGGTCTCCAGCCGGGCCCGGCAGTCGGGCCACTCCTCGGCGGTGACGGAGAAGACCGCCGAGTCGCGCAGCCGGCCGGCCTCGCCCGGGGCCCAGGACCGCGACCAGTTGCGCAGCACGCCCTCGAACCGGGCGCCGACCGAGGCGATGGCGGCCCGGGAACGGGCGTTGCGGGCGTCGGTCTTCAGGTCGAGCCGCCCCACGCCCCACTCCTCGAACGCGTGGCGGAAGAGCAGGTACTTGGCCTCCGCGTTGACGCCGGTGCCCTGGGCGGTGCCGGCCAGCCAGGTGAAGCCGACCTCCACGGCGAACAGCCGCCCGTCGTCCGGCAGGATCCGCGGGTCCAGGTAGGCGGTGGCCCCGACCGCCCGGCCGGTGGCCCGCGAGACCTGGGCGTACGGCGCGACCGTGCCGGTCGCGGCGCGGGCGAGCTGGGAGTCGACGTACGCCGCGACCTCGTCGCCGCGCGGCACCCAGGTGTAGTCGTAGGCGACCCGGTCCTGCTCGGCGGCCACCGCCAGGTCCGCCACGTGCTGGTGACCCAGCGGCTCCAGGCGCACCAGGCGCCCCTCCAGGACCGGACCCACCAACGCGAAGCTCATGCCGCCATCCTGTCAGCCCCGTCCAGCCAATTTTCCGGTCCACCGACCGGGTGAATCGGCGCGGTCGGGGTGTCCCCGTCGGTGCGGAGTGAGACCATGGGAGACAGCAATTCGAACAAACACTCGATCGAGGAGGGTGGCCATGGGGACCTGGGACTTCGGCCCCTTCGACAACGACCCCGCCGCCGATTTCGCCGGCGAGCTGGACGAGGCCGCGCCCGAGGAGCGGGCGCCGAGGGTGGTGGCGGTACTGGAGGGCGCGCTGGCGGCCGGCGGCTACCTGGCCGGGAAGGAGGGCGAGGTGGCGGTCGCCGCCGCCGCACTGGTCGCCGCGCAGTGCCCGGGCGGCGAGCCGGTGGACCCCTCGCACGGTCCGAAGCGGCCGATCCCGGGGTTGGACGCGCGCTGGACCGGACTGGCGCTGCGCGCGCTGGACCGGGTGCTCGGTCCGGACTCGGAACTGGTCGAGCTCTGGGACGACTCCGGCGAGGGTGCGCGCTGGCGCGAGCGCACCGCGCGGCTGCGCGGGGTGCTGGTGCGCGGGGTGCGCAAAGGTCACGATCCTGTATGAGTCTTCACCGATCGGCACCCTGACGGCCCGTGCGCTGCGGCCCTGGGCTATTTTGTCCTCACCTTTTCCCAAGAGAAGGTAAAGAGACCCTCAGGGGCCCGCTCGCACACAGGAGTACGACCATCAACATCGCCATAGCCCGCGCCGCCCGCCTGACCGTGGCCGCCACCGCGGGCGCCGCCCTGATGACCGCCGGCGTGGCGGCCTGCGGGACCGTCAAGGAGCTGACCGCGGCTCAGAAGGTCAGCAGCGCCCTGGACAGGCTCGGCGAGGGCAAGGACCTCAGCGTCAAACTGACCCTCGACGCCACGCCCGAGCAGCTGGTCGCCTTCGCCCGGGCGACGGGGGACGCGGCGGAGCAGAAGGGCGCGGAGGGCCTGGCCGGCGCCAGCCTGTCGATCACCGTGCACGCCGACAAGCCGCTCAAGGACGTCACGGGCTCCGCCTCGGGCCTCCCGGCCCAGGGCGCGGACCAGCTCGCGGTGGACTACCTGCTCGCCGACCGCACCGGTGCCCCGGCGGCCGAGGTGCGGATGACGGGCAAGACCCTCTACCTGCGCACCGACGTCGCGGTGCTGGCCAAGCTGGGTGGCGAGGACCCGGCCGGGGCCCGCGCCGAGATCGACCGGGCGGCCGCCGAACTGGGCCCGCTGCACGACGCGTTGACCGGGGGCTGGGTCGCCCTGGACGCCGCGGCCGTGACCGCGCTGCAGGACGGCGCGCCGTCCGGGTCGGCGCCGTCCGGCGGGGCCCCGTCGGCCCAGCCGTCGGGCCGGCCCTCGGTGGGCGCGCAGGACGTCACCGAGCTGGTGGACGCGGTGCGCGGCGCGCTGGTCGGCGACCTGGCCTTCGAGGCCAAGGGCACGGCGGACGGCGCGGAGAAGGTGCAGGTCTCGGCGCCCTTCAAGAAGCTGGCGGGCGACCTGCTGAACGCGGTCAAGCCGTTCGCCAAGAAGCTGCCGGGCGGCGAGGACTTCCCGGCCGAGCTGCCGGCCGACGTGCTGGACAAGAACGTGGTGGCCGACCTGTCGATCCGCGGCGGCGTGCTGAGCACGGCCACCGTCGACCTGGCCCAGCTCGACCAGAAGGTTCCGGCCGACGTGCACGTGCCGCTGCGGCTGACCTTCGACCGCAGCGCGCCCGCGGTCCAGGCACCGGACAAGTCCACCAAGCTGACCGGGCAGGACCTGCAGAAGGCGGTCGGCAGCCTGCTGCTCGGCTTCGGCGGCGGTCCCGGCGCGGCCGACGCCGGTGCCGGTGCCGCGGGCGGCGGGGACCTGCCGAAGGCCGCCCCGCTGACCGATGCCCAGGTCAAGGAGCTGGTGCAGAAGACCGGCCAGCCGGCCGAGCGGCTGCGCGCGATGAACCAGCTGGGCATGGGCTACGACGACATCCTGGCGCTGGCCCAGCAGGGCGGCTGACGGTCGGTCCGAGCGCGGGGCGGGTCCGGTTCCGGGCCCGCCCCGCGGCGTGTCCGCGGCGGCGGGGGCGGCCGGCGGGTCGCCGGGGAGCGGGTCGGGTGCGTTCGGCGACCCGTCCGGGGCGGCGTCAGGAGGGGTCCGGCGGACCGCTCGGGGTGGGGGCGGGTGCGGACGGCGGTTCGCCCGGGAGGGGAGTGGGGGACGGCGTGCGCAGGCCGTCGAGCAGCAGGGTGAGGTTGCGGCGCCACTGGTCCGGGTCGGCGCGCAGGCCCAGGGTGTGCGAGCCGGTGGCCACCGAGGCGAGCAGGAACGGGACGTCCTGCCAGGCGAGGTCGGGCCGCAGCCGGCCCGCGGCCCGGGCCCGCTCGACCAGCAGGCGGAACCGTTCGCGCAGTTCGGCCAGTTCCCGGTCGAGCCCCTCGCCGCAGGCGCCGCCCAGGGCCTCGCCGACCCCGGTGCTCTCGGCGCGCAGCTCGACGTAGCGGGCGGCGAAGGCGCACAGGCCCTGCCACGGGTCGGGGTCGGTGAGGGCCCGGTCGGCGGCGGCGGCCATCTCGCCGAGCAGCTCGGCCATCACCGCGAGCAGCAGGGCCTCCCGGGACGGGATGCGGCGGTAGAAGGTTCCGATGCCGACGCCGGCCCGGGCCGCGATCTCGTGCGCCGAGGCGTCCACGCCCACCTCCGCGATCGCCACCCGGGCGGCGGCGACCAGCCGCTCGACGTTGCGTCGGGCGTCGGCACGGGGTTGACGGCCCGTCGGGTCGGCGAGCAGCAGCTCCACGGCGGTGTTCGGCCTGTTCACAGGGAGGAGTGTAGCCGGGTGGTGGGAATAACTGGACCAACTCTGTCCGGTTCGCTAGGGTCGGCGGAAGAAGCGGACAGGAGCTGTCCGTTTGGACTGGGGAGGGGAACGGCCATGGCGGGCAAGCGGATCCGGGTGGGCATCATCGGCGTCAATCCCGAGCTGGGCTGGGCCAAGCGGGCCCACGTCCCGGCCCTGCGGGCGCTGCCGGAGCAGTACGAGCTGACCGCGGTCGGCACCAGCCGGATCGAGAGCGCGCGGGCGGCGGCGCAGCACTTCGGCGTCGAACACGCCTTCGCGGACGCCCGGGCGCTGGCCGAGCACCCGGAGGTGGACCTGGTGGTGGTCACCGTCAAGGTGCCCGCGCACCTGGAGCTGGTGCAGGCGGCCGTGGCGGCCGGCAAGCACGTCTACTGCGAGTGGCCGCTGAGCCGGACCACCGAGGAGGCCGCCCGGCTCGCGGCGGCGGCCGAGGCGGCGGGCGTGCACCACGCGCTGGGCCTGCAGGCCCGGTACGCGCCGGCCGTGCTGCGGGCCCGCGCACTGGTGGCCGACGGGTACCTGGGCGACCTGCTCGCGGTGACCGTGCACGCCAGCCGGGCCAAGGGCGCCGGGGCGCGGCTGCCGCAGTGGGCCGCCTACACCCTGGACCGCTGGTACGGCGCCGGCACGCTGGAGGTGGCGGGCGGTCACACGCTGGACGCGGTGCAGCAGTTGGCCGGCCCGGTCGAGCACCTCGCCGCCACCCTCGCGGTCCGGCAGGACCGCTACCTGGTGCCGGAGACCGGGGCGACGGTCGAGGCGACCACCCCGGACCAGCTGGTGATCAGCGGCACGCTGGCGGGCGGGGCGACGCTCTCCGCGCACGTCCAGGACGCTCGCCCGGCCGGCGCCGGCACCAGGGTGGAACTGACCGGGTCGGCAGGCGTGCTGGTGCTGGAGTCGACCGGACCGGCGGGCCCGTCGGGCATCCAGATGGGCGGACTGCGGCTGCTGGGCGGGCGACTTGGTGAGGATCTCGTGGAACTTCCGCTCGACCGGGAGCTGTTCGCGGTGGACCCGGCGGCCACCGGGGTGGAGGGGTTCCACGTGGGCCAGCTCTACGCCCGGCTGGCCGCGGACCTGCGCAGCGGCGGTCGGAGCGTGCCGGACTTCGGTGCGGGCCTGGCGCTGCACCGCCTGCTGGACGCCGTCCGGTCGGCCGACGCGACCGGGGCGCGGGTCACGGTCGGGTGAACTGACCGCTGGTCAAAGGCTCGTTCGTACCAGGAGCCGCGTTGGGTGATCGGAACTGAGGCTCCGTAGGATGCGGCCCGTGATGATCATCAGACGACGACGGTTGGGCAGGTCGGCCGCACTGGCGGCCGCCCTCCTGACAGTGGGGTTCGGCACGCTCGGCGTGCTGCCGGCCCAGGCCGACCCCAGCCCCTCGGCCAGCCCCAGCAGTTCGGCCCCGCCCACCGAGGCGGGCGCCCCCGAGGCCCCCAAGGTGGACCTGGTCCTCGACGTCAGCGGTTCCATGGGGATCGCCGACATCGAGGGCAAGAGCCGCATCTCGGTGGCCCAGCGCTCGATCGACGAGGTGATCGACGCGCTGCCCCCGGAGGCGGAGTTCGGCATCCGCACGCTGGGCGCGACCTACCCGGTCAGCGACAAGACGGACGGCTGCAAGGACACCAAGGTGCTCTACCCGGTCGGCCACACCGACAAGGTGGAGGCCAAGACCGCGGTGGCCACCCTGCGGCCCACCGGCTGGACCCCGATCGGTCTGGCGCTGCGCGGCGCCGCCCAGGACCTGGGCACCGGTCAGGCCACCCGCCGGGTGGTGCTGATCACCGACGGCGAGGACGACTGCGCCCCGCCCGACCCGTGCGACGTGGCCCGCGAGCTGGCCGCCCAGGGCATGCACCTGGTGGTCGACACGCTCGGCCTGGCGCACGACGACAAGGTGCGCCAGCAGCTGCTCTGCATCGCCAACGCCACCGGCGGCACCTACACCGACGTGCGCACCCAGCAGCAGCTCACCGACCGGGTGAAGCAGCTGGTCAACCGCTCCGACACGAGCTACCGGGCGACGCCGGCCAACATCACCGGCAGCGACCAGTGCGCCACCGCCCCGCTGCTCACCCCGGGCGTCTACGCGGACCGGGAGAAGTTCGCCGAGCACCGGGTCTACCGGGTGCCGGTGCGCGACGGCCAGGAGCTGCGCGCCTCGGTCAGCGTCACTCCGGACCGCGCGGTGGCCCCGGACTACGGGGTGCTGCTGCGCGCCACCGACGCCGACGGGCAGGAGCTGGTCCGCGGGACCGACGCGGGCAGCGGGCGCACCGACGTGGCCTCCACCGGCCTGCGCTGGTCCGCGACCGGTGCGCCGTCGGCCACCGCGTCCCCGACCGGGACCACCGGCGCGGCCGGCACGGACCCGCGGCTGGTCTGCCTGGTGGTCAGCAACTCCTTCGCCGGACAGGCGGGCGTGCAGACCGATCCCGGGCTGCCGCTGGAGCTGACGGTGGACGTCACCAACGCCTCGCCGGCCCCGGCCGGACCGGCCCTGGGCCTGGGGCGCGGCTGGATCATGCTGCTGGTGCTCACCGGCGCGGGGCTGCTGACCGGGCTGGTCTGGGGCTGGATCGCACGCTGGCGGATCTCGGTCTGGCGGGAGAACTGATGACGCACAGGATTCTCGGCGCCGCGCTGCTCGGCGCGGTGCTGTCCGTGGCGGTGGCGCCCGTGGCGGTGGCCTCCTCGCCGTCGCCCGCGGCCTCGCCGTCGGCCACCGGGTCGGCCGCGCCGGTCGCCAACGCCGGCACGTCCTTCCTGACCGCCACCACGCTGGCGCCCGGGCAGGACGCGGACGTGGCGGCGGCCACCGGTGACTACCTCTACTGGGAGTTCGCCGCCTCGGCCGGACAGACCGACACGGTGCGGGTGGACGTCACCACGCCCGCGGCCACCGACCGGCACGGCCCGCAGACCTGGACGGTCGAGCTGTTCGACGGGCTGCGCCGGCGGCAGGCCTGCACGGCCGGGCCGCAGGTCGGCACCGCCGCCCAGGGCGCGAGCACGCTGACGCTGAGCTGCACGCTGCGGCAGATCCGGTCCTGGGCCGAGCCGTGGTCGGGCGACCCGCTGCCGGGCACCTACTACGCACGGCTCTCGGTCACCGACGTGCCGCAGCAGGACCTCGGCCTGGCCGCGCGGGTGCGCCTGCACGTCGCCGCGAGCGGCGGGGCGGACGACGCGCAGCCGGAGGGCGGCGACCTGAAGGCGGCGCTGGTGCCGCCGGTCAACGCCGGTGCCACGGCGGCGCCGGGTGCCACCGCGCTGCCCTCGGCGAGCCCCTCGCCGACGGCCGCCCCCTCCCCGGGCGGGGCGAGCGTGGCGGCGCCGGTGAAGGCCGCGGAGCACTGGTACTCGGGCCTGTTCTCGGGCTGGAACAGCCGCTGGGGCTGGACCCTGGCGGGCGCCGCGCTGGCCTCGCTGGCGGGCATCGGCGGGTACACGCTGACCCGGCACCCGCGCGGGCACCGCGGCCGGCGGGTGGTCTCCGAGACGCGGCGGTACGAGGAGGTCTCGTAACCGCCGGAGCAGCCGCGGCGGGGGGGCCGGGGCGCCGGCCGCGGGGGGCCCGGGCCCCGCCGGGGGGGGGGCCCCCGCCGGGGGGGGCGCCCCCCCGGGGGGGGCCCCCGCGCGGGGGGGGCGCCCGGCGG
>NZ_JBHYKG010000190.1:0-16133 GCF_042741245.1 Kitasatospora sp. NPDC058965 | reverse complement strand
CCGCCACCCACGTACCCGTGGGTGGCGGTGCGGCCGTTCGTGTCGGATCCGGCCCGGACGCGGGTGGGGTCGGATCCGGCACCCGGCGGTCCGGATACCGTCGGAAAGGCTCGGGAACGGGCACAATGCGAACCGGATCTGTCGGGAACTGACGGGTGGTACGGAGGGTGACGCGATGATGGAGGGCACCAGGGACTCGGTCGGCGCCGGTGCGCCGGTCCCGGTCGCACGGCCGGCGGGTCGGGCGGCCGAGCTCAAGGCCCTCGGCCGGCGGTACGCGCTGCTGCCGCTGCGCCTGTTCCTCGGCGTCACCTTCGCCTACGCCGGCCTGGACAAGCTGGCCGACAGCCACTACCTGGCGGCCCGCACCGATCCGCAGTCCTTCTACGCGCAGACCCTGGCCGCCAAGCCGCACAGCCCGGTCGGCGCGCTGCTGGAGCCGGCCCTGCACGCGCCGACCTTCTTCGCGCTGCTGATCGCCTTCGGCGAGCTGGCGGTCGGCCTGGGCACCCTGGTCGGCCTCTGGGGCCGGGTGGCCGCGGCCGGCGGGGCGGCGCTGAGCCTGACCCTGTTCCTGACGGTCAGTTGGAACGTCTCGCCGTACTACCTGGGCAACGACCTGCCGTACCTGATGGCCTGGACGGCGCTGCTGCTGGCGGGGACGCCGTACTTCTCGGTGGACGGGTACCTGGCCCGGCGGGCCGAGCGGGACCGGGCCCGCGGGCTGACCGAGGACGCGGTGCGCCGGCGCACCTTCCTGGACGGCTCGATCGCGGCCGTGGCGCTGGGCGGGGCCGGGCTGCTGGTCGGCTCGCTGACCGCCACCTTCGTGCGCAGGAAGCCCGCGCCGGTCGCCGCGCCGACCACCCCGCAGCCCGGCGCCGGTGCCGGGACGGCGAGCGCCGCGGGCGGCGGCGCCAAGGTGTCGGTGGCGGTGGCGGACGTCCCGGTGGGCGGTTCGGCCACCGTGAAGGACCCGGCCAGCGGGGACGCGATCTACATCCTGCAGCCCAAGGCCGGGCAGTACTGCGCGCTCTCCTCGGTCTGCACCCACGCCGGCTGCACCGTCGACCCGCCGCGCGGCGGCGCGCTGAGCTGCCCGTGCCACGGCTCCAGGTTCGACGCCGCCACCGGCGCCGTGCTGACCGGCCCGGCGGTCAAGCCGCTGCCCCGGTACGCCGTCACCAAGGACGGAGACCGGCTGGACCTGGGGCCGCAGACCTCCTGACGGACCGTGGGGCCGCCGCCCGGCCGACGGTCCGTCAGTCCTGCGGGGACCGCCGCTCGGGGCCGCGGCCGCGGCGGGCCACCGCCGCCACCGCCCCGGCCAGGCCGGCGGCGCCGAGCACGATGAGGGTCACCGGCAGCACGAGCCGGCCGTTCACCGAGAACCCGCTCAGCGAGGCCGTCAGGTAGAGCACCCCCAGCGCGGTGAACAGGCCGCCGGCCAGGAACGAGAAGAGGTCGAACCGATGCCGCTTCATCCGCGCACCACCTGAATGTCGCCCAGTCCGACCTGCACGGTCAGCTCGATGGTCCCCCGACCGGTGGACCCGGGCACCGGGTCCAGGTGCACCGTGCGGTGCTCGCCCACGCCCTTGGCGCCGGAGTCGTCCGGCAGCTGCGGCGCCTGCAGCCGGCCGGCGGCCGTGCGCAGGTCCAGGTCGGCGGCGACGTCCGGCGGCAGCACCACGTGCACGTCGCCGGCGCCGAGCTTCACCACGCTGCTGACCGTGCCGCCGGCCGGGTCCACCGCGCTCAGGTCCAGCCGCAGGTCGCCGGCGCCCAGCACGTACGTGTGCTGCACCGCGGCCGCGTCGGCCGGGGCGTACCGGCGGTCGCCGAACGCGTTCTCGCGCACGGTGGCGGAGTTGCCCAGGCCGGCCAGGGCCAGCGTCACCACCAGCGCGGGCAGCACCAGCCACTTGGCCCGGCCGAACTTCGCGCCGATCAGCAGGGTCAGCCCCAGCACCGTGAGGCCGGTGGCCAGCACGGTGGCCAGCGGGCTGTGCCCGGCGCCGTGCGCGGTGCCGGCCCAGACCGCCCAGGAGGCGAGGGCCGCGACCAGCAGGCCGAGCCAGGCCAGTCCCGAGCGCTGCCGGCGCTCCCGGCGGGCCGGCGGCGGGGTGGGCCGGGGCGGGGCCGGCTCCTTGCGCAGCGGGTCGCCCTCGGGCAGGTCGGTGCGCTGCCACCAGGCGGGCGCGGGGGCGCCCGGCGGCGGGGCGGTGTCGTACGGGTTGCGCTCCGGGTGGCGCGGGTCCCACAGGTAGCCGGTGCGGCCCGCCGGCGAGTCGGCCGGTGGCCGTTCGCCGGCGTCGGCGGTGGCGGTGCGCGCGTCCCAGCGGTAGCCCTGGTGCGCCCGGCCGTGCCGCTGCTCGTCCCACTGCGCCCGGTGCTCGGCCAGGTGCTGGTGCATGTCGGCCTTGCGGGCGGTCCACTCGGCGTGGAAGTCCTCCCGCCAGGTCTTCCAGTCGGCCAGCGGGGAGGCCCCGCCCGGGCCCGCGGCGGGCCGGTCGTACGGACCCTCCGGCCGCGGCGGGGTGCCCGCGCCGCGGGCCCGGCGGCGCCGCTCGGGGTCGTGCCGGACCGCGAAGAAGACCATCGCGCCGAGCAGCAGCAGCGGGAAGAAGGAGTCCCCGCTGCCCATCCAGGAGAAGAAGACGCCGGTGCCGATGACGGTGAGCAGTACCGCACCGATGGACTGGCCGTCCACCCGGCCGGTGAGCACCCGCTGCAGCTCGGTGCGGCCGTGCCCCTGCTCCGGGCGCTCGGTCGGCATGATCAGCCAGGCCAGCCCGTAGACGAACAGGCCCAGGCCGCCGGTCAGGCAGAGCACCGCGGTGACCACCCGGAAGACCACCGGGTCGATGTCCAGGTGGCGCCCGAGCCCGCCGCACACGCCGGCCACCACCCGGTGGCTCTCACTGCGGGTCAGCGGCGGACGGGCACCGGACGGCTGCGGATCCGGCTCCGGCCGTTCGTCCGCCGGCCCGGCCGGTGTCTGGCTCTGCTCCTCGGTCATGCCCCCTATCCTGCGGTCTGGCAGCGGCCGGCGGCACCGGGAACGGCCCCCGGACGACCCTGATCTCTCCCTGAGAGGCGGTCAGGGTGTGCCGGACCCGCTCCGGTGCAGGTCGATGCCGGCGGCCATGCCGTCGAAGAAGGAGCGGGCGATCCGCTGGTAGCCGCGGTCGTTCGGGTGCAGGGTGTCGGCGAACTCGGCCGGGGTCAGCGCGGGCGGGGCGACCCAGCGCAGGCTGCGGTGCAGGGCCCGCTCGCGGGCCTCCAACTGCTGCGCCCCGCGGTTGAAGGCGGCCACCCGGTCCTGCAGGCCGCGGGTGGTGGGGAGCAGGCCGAGCAGCACCACGGTGGTGGCGGGCCGGTCGGTGTAGATCCGGTCCAGCAGGTCGGCCAGCCGGTCGACCGCGTGCGCCTTGTCCGTGCCGCGGTCCAGGTCGTTGATGCCGATGTGCAGCAGCACCACGTCCGGCGCGCCGGACGCCAGCCAGCCGTCCACATGGGCCCGCAGGTCGGCGATCATCCACCCGCTGTGGCCCTCGTGCCGGGGCTGCGCGAAGCCGCCGCCGCGCTGCGAGCCGACGAACTCGGCGGTGTAGCGGTCCTGGTGCTCGACCAGTTGCCAGAGCGGCAGCCGGTAGCCGGCCCCGGTGCTGCTGCCCACGCCGGCGGTGATCGAGTCGCCCAGCGGCATCACCCGCAGGTGCGGCGGGGCGGGCGGGGCGGCGGCGGTGGCGGACACCAGGGCGACCGGCAGGCAGAGCACGCCGAGCAGCCCGGCCAGGGTGCGGGTGACGAGCGAGGAGGACACGGCGGTCCCTTCGGGTCGGGTGACGCTCCGTCGGACGCGGTCGACGGGCGGAGGAGGCGACCATGCCCCCACCGGACCCGTGCGCTCCTATGAAACACCGATCGTCCGATGGTCTTCACGCACCTAGGGGACCGACCCTGATGCATTCGGCCCCGCCGACGTGTGACGATCGGGGCGTGGCAGCCCCCGGAACCGAACCGACTCCCAGCCCGCCCGCCGCCGACAGCTCCGGCGCGCCGGGCGGCGAGCCGACCCCGGTGCCGGGCCGCCCGCCGTACCGCCGGCTCTACCGCAGCCCCCGCTCGCGGATGCTCGGCGGGGTGGCGCACGGACTGGCGGTGCACCTGGGCCTGCCGGTGACCTGGGTCCGGGTGGCCTTCGTGCTGCTCTTCTTCGCCAACGGGATCGGCGTGCTGCTGTACGCGGCGTTCTGGTTCGTGGTGCCGATCGGGATCGGCGAGCCCGCGCTGGGCAGCGGCTACGTGTGGGCCGGCGACCAGTTCGTGCCGGCCGGTGCCTCCGGGGTGAGCCCGGACCCGCTGCGCAAGGGCCGGCGCGGCCGGCTGGGCCGGCTGCGTGACCTGCTGCAGGTCACCTTCCAGGGCGAGCCGGTGATCGCGGAGGACGTGCCCGCCGGTACCGAGCCGGGCGGCCGGGCCGGCACCCGGCAGAACGCCGGGCAGCTGGCGGCCCTGCTGGCGCTGGTGATCGGCGTGATGGCGCTGCTCAACGTGTTCGGCATCCAGTCCGCGAAGCCGTACACCTGGCCGCTGCTGGCGATCGGCGTCGGCGTGGCGCTGGTCTGGCGGCAGGCCGACGACTCGCGCTGGCAGCGCTGGTTCGGGCTGGACGGCGGGCGGCGGCGCACTGCGGTGGTCCGGGTCGGCGCCGGGGTGCTGCTGGTCGCCGCGGGCATCATCGGCTTCCTGGTGCTGCAGGGCGTCGGCTCCACGCTCGCCGCGGTGGTCGAGGCCTCGCTCGCGGTGCTGGCCGGGGTGCTGGTGCTGACCGGTCCGTACGCGCTGCGGATGTGGCAGGACCTGGGGGCCGAGCGGACCGCCCGGATCCGGGCCCAGGAACGGGCCGAGATCGCCGCGCACATCCACGACTCGGTGCTGCACACCCTCACCCTGATCCAGCGCCGGGCCGAGGACCCCAAGGAGGTCCAGCGGCTGGCCCGGGCCCAGGAGCGCGAACTGCGGCTGTGGCTCTACCGTCCGGAGGCCGCGGCCGAGGCCGCGCCCGATACGCTGGCCGAGCGGATCCGCGAGGTGGTCGCCGAGGTCGAGGACCGGCACGGCGTGCCGATCGAGCTGGTCTGCGTAGGGGACTGTCCGATGGACGAGAAGATCGCCGCGCAGCTGCGGGCCGCCCGGGAGGCCATGGTCAACGCCGCCAAGTACGGCGGCGGCGGCCCGGTCCAGGTGTACGCCGAGGTCGAGGGGAGGACGGTGCTGGTGTACGTGCGCGACCACGGGCCCGGCTTCGACCCCGACTCGGTGCCCGAGGACCGGATGGGCGTGCGGGAGTCGATCATCGGGCGGATGAAGCGCAACGGCGGTACCGCCCGGGTGCGCCCCGCGCCGGACGGCGGTACCGAGGTCGAGCTGGAGATGGAGAGAGCCGCAGATGACTGACGCTGTGCCCGCCGGGCCGAGGACCGCGCGCGTGGTGCTGGTGGACGACCACCGGATGTTCCGGACCGGGGTCCGGGCCGAGATCGGGCGGACCGAGACGACCGGCATCGACGTGGTGGGGGAGGCCGACGACGTCGAGTCCGCGGTCAAGGTGGTGGCCGAGACCCGGCCCGACGTGGTGCTGCTCGACGTGCACCTGCCCGGCGGCGGCGGGGCCGAGGTGCTGCGCCGCTCCGCCGCGGTGATGGGCGAGCCGGGCGGGGTGAAGTTCCTGGCCCTGTCGGTCTCGGACGCGGCCGACGACGTGATCGGGGTGATCCGCGGCGGCGCCCGCGGCTACGTCACCAAGACCATCACCGGCACCGACCTGGTGGACGCGATCTTCCGGATCGCCGACGGCGACGCGGTCTTCTCGCCGCGGCTGGCCGGCTTCGTGCTGGACGCCTTCGCCGCCACCGACACGCCGCCGGTGGACGAGGACCTGGACCGCCTCACCCAGCGCGAGCGCGAGGTGCTGCGGCTGATCGCCCGCGGCTACGCGTACAAGGAGATCGCCAAGCAGCTGTTCATCTCGGTGAAGACGGTGGAGAGCCACGTCTCCGCGGTGCTGCGCAAGCTGCAGCTGAGCAACCGTCACGAGCTGACCCGCTGGGCCGCCGCGCGCCGGCTGGTCTGAGCGGGCGGCGCGGGCCGCCGGAGGCGATCTCCCCTCCCGGTGCCCCGGGGCGCCGTCCACCCATTACGCTTCTGGTGCCCCGCTCCTGCCCGCGCCCGTTCCGCGGCCGCCAGGACGGGGAACACCCCGTCCCCGGATCCGAGGGCCCGCATCCTGATGTCTTCGACAGTCGCCACCCACGACCAGCTGAACGAGCCGGACAGCTCGCCGGCCCCGTCCGGCCCGGCCGCGCCGGCGCCCAAGGCCAAGCGCCCCCGCCTGTACGTGCTCGACGGCCTGCGGCTGGTGGCCGCGCTCGGCGTCGTGCTGTGGCACTGGCTGGGTGTCGAACGGTTCCCGGCGGTCTGGCACGGCTCGCCGCGGCACCTGATGACGGTCGGGCACTGGATCGGCGCCTACAGCTGGACCGGCGTCGAGCTGTTCTTCCTGATCAGCGGCTTCGTCATCTGCATGTCCTGCTGGGGCCGGTCGGTGGGCGACTTCTTCACCTCCCGGGTGGTGCGGCTCTTCCCGGCGTACTGGGTCTGCGTGCTGCTGACCTCCGCGGTGCTGATGATCGTGCCGGTGCGCTGGGGCGACGACGTCAGCCGGCCGACGATCAGCCGCATCCTGTCCAACCTGAGCATGATGGACGAGCCGATGGGGGTGAACCACATCGACCCGGTGTACTGGACCCTGTGGGCCGAGACCCGGTTCTACGTGCTCTTCGGCGTGCTGCTGGCGGTCGGCCTGACCTACCGCCGGGTGCTGGCCTTCTGCGGGATCTGGGCCTTCCTGGCGCTGGTCGCGATGAACTCCAACTTCCCGCTGCTCAGCAACATCATCCAGCCCGGGTACTGCTGGTACTTCATCGGCGGCATCACGCTCTTCCTGATGTACCGCTTCGGCCAGAACCTGCTGCTCTGGGGCATGTTGATCTTCTGCTGGCTGATCGCCCAGAACGAGATCCGCGGGATCTACCCCGGCTACGCCTGGGGCACCGGGCACTCGCTGAAGTGGAGCGTCGTGGTGGCGCTGACCACCGCGGCCTTCGCGCTGGTGACGCTGGCGGCGCTGGGCGCCTTCAACCGGATCCAGTGGAAGTGGCTGACCGTGGCCGGTTCGCTGACCTACCCGCTCTACCTGCTGCACCAGCAGCTGGGCTGGGAGATGATCACCCGGGTCCGCCGCTACCTGCCGCCGTACCCGACGCTCGGCGTGGTGCTGGTCACCATGCTGATCGCCGCCTACCTGGTGCACCGTCTGGTCGAGCGGCCGCTGGCCCCGCTGATGAAGCGCAAGATGGAGCAGGCCTTCGACCAGGTGCGGCGCAACGGCGCCCCGGCGGGCGACAAGGGCTGACCGGCCCGACGCGGCTCTCCCGGCGGCCGGTTGACCTCGCGTCAGCCGGCCGCCGCGGCTTTGGGCGGTATGAGCCGTTGTAAAACGCCGTGTCCGATAACGGTCCGGACACGATTCTTCGGGGACCCGGCGGCGGCCCGCCAACCCGCGCATCGGATTCGCCCGTTTGAGCTAGCCTCCACCGTGTGACGTTGATAGAGGAGCAGGCGACCAGCAAGCCCGGGAGCGGGACGCAGCCGGCCGCCGCCGAGCGGCCGACCATCCGGCTGGGCTGGCTGGACGCGTTGCGCGGCATCGCGGCCCTGCTGGTGGCCTTCCACCACTTCGGCCTGCTGAACCTGATACCCGGCGGTCCCCAGTTCGAGAAGCACTTCGACCTGGGCATCTACGCGGTGATGCTGTTCTTCCTGGTCAGCGGTTACATCGTGCCCGCCTCGCTGGAGCGGCGCGGCGACGTCCGCGGCTTCTGGATGGGCCGGCTCTTCCGGATCTACCCGGTCATCATCGTCGTCGTCACGGCCTCGCTGCTGATCCTGCCGACCAAGTACTCGGCGGTGCCCTCGGTGGTCACGGACCACCCGGTGAAGTCGGCGCTGGCGAACATGCTGCTGCTGCACGAGATGCTCAACATCCCCAGCGCGCTGGGCGTGATGTGGACGCTCTGCTACGAGATGGTCTTCTACTTCTTCGTCACCGCGCTGTTCGTGCTCGGCTGGCACCGCCGGAGCGCGCCGATCGCGATCAGCTTCGCCTCGCTGGCGCTGCTGCTGGGCGCCTTCGTCACGCCCGCGATGATCACCTACGACCGCGGCACCACCCGGAACCTCATCCTGGCCACCATGGTGGTCATGGGGACGGCCATGGTCATGGTGCTGAGCGGCCGGCTCGCGCTGACCCGCACGGGTGCGCTGCTGCTCGGCGGGCTCGGTGCGGTGCTGGTGCTCTTCAACGCCCGGTCCACCTTCTTCGAGACCATGATGATCTTCGCGACGATGTTCGCGGGGACCGTCATCTTCCGCATGGAGCAGGGCCAGATCGACCGGATGCTGGGCTGGCTCACCTGCGGCTTCGTCTTCGTCAGCGGCTTCCTGGTCGGCTACATGTACAACCACGGCGACGCGCTCTACCGGACCTGGACCGCCGGCTGGATGGGCTTCTCGCTGCCGTACGTCGCCGCCTGGGCCACCTTCGGCCTCGGCATGCTGCTCCGCCGCCGGCGGTTCCCGCGGGTGCTCACCTGGCTCGGCTCGATCAGCTACTCGCTCTACCTGATCCACATCCCGGTGATCTGGGGCATGTGGTGGCTGATCAAGGCGGGCACGTTCCCCAAGCACGGCGCCGGCAAGTTCATCCCGACCGCGATCTTCCTGGCGGTCACCCTGACGCTGAGCTACCTCTCGTACCGCCTCATCGAGCTGCCCGGGCAGAACCTCGGGCGCAAGGTGCTCAAGGCGCTGGCCCGCCGGGCGCCGCAGGAGCAGGCCGAGCCGGTCGGGCACGGGGTCGAGCAGCGGGCCGCCGTGCGCTGACCGGGTGAGCCGGGGCGGGGCCGGGGGCCCGTCCCGCGCCCCGTATCCTTAGCCGGAACGTTACGTCGTTCGGGTGAGAACCAGACCGCCGCCGCCGCGGCCGCCCCCGCCGACCCGTTGCCGAGCTAGAGAGTGCCGAGAGGTCTGCCTCGATGAGTGCCAGCACGATGAGCGAGCCCACTACCGAGGCCCAGTCACCCACCGGCGGCGTCCGGGCGGGGCTGGAGCGTCTCGGTCCGCTGGCCGGCCGGCTGGCCTGGGTCGTGCCGACCCTGCTCACCCTCGGCATCGGCGTCTACCACGCCGGCCGTCCGCTGCTGTGGATGGACGAGCTGGCCACCTGGAACGCGGTCAACCGCAGCACCGGCGAGCTGGTCCGGATGCTGCACCACGTGGACGCCGTGACCGGCGTCTACTACCTGCTGATCCACGAGTGGGCCGCGCTCTTCGGCCGCTCGCTCGCGGTGCTCCGGCTGCCCTCCGCCCTGGCCATGGCCGGTGCGGCCGCCTTCGTCGCACTGACCGCCCGCAAGCTCTTCGGCAACCGCGCCGCCTGGACCGCCGGCCTGCTCTTCGCGCTGATCCCGTCGATCTCCCGGTACGCCCAGGAGGTCCGCGGCTACGCCTTCGTGGTGCTCGCGGTCAGCGCCGCGACCTTCCTGCTGCTGCGCGCGATCGAGCGGCCGAGCGTGCTGCGCTGGCTGCCGTACGCGGTCAGCCTGGCGGTCGCCGGCATGTTCCACATGATCTCGCTGGTCTTCCTGTGCAGCCACGTGCTGATCGTCGCGCTGCGCTGGTGGCGTTCGCGGGACCGCCGCCTGCTGGTCGGCTTCCCGCTGACCGTGGTGGTCGGCCTGCTGCCGGTGGTACCGCTGGTGATCCTGGGTCAGCGCCAGGTCGGCCGGCAGCTGGGCTGGCTCACCAAGCCGAACCTGCCCTACATCGCCGACGTGTTCTGGCGCGGCCTGTTCGCGTCCGGTTGGATCAGCCTGGTGGTGCTCGCGCTGGCGGTGCTGCCGCTGGCCTGGGACCGCGGCCGGCGCCCGGCGCTGGAGGTCGGGCTGGTCGCGGTGCTGCCGATCGGCCTGGTGTGGATCGTCTCGCAGGGCCACAGCCACTACTTCTTCGACCGCTACCTGCTCTTCACCGTGCCGGCCTGGTGCGTGCTGGCCGGGGCGGGGTTGAGCCGGCTGCGCCCGAGGGCCGTCGCCCCGCTCGGGGTGGTCCTGGTGCTGCTGCTCGGCCTGCACGACCAGGGCGCGATGCGCCAGCCGTACGCCCGGACCAACTGGGACGCCCGGTCGGCCGCCGCCGTGATCGCCAAGGGCTACCAGCCCGGTGACGGGGTCGCCCCGGTGCGCGGGGACATCGCCTACTACCAGGTCAACATCGCGCTCGACTACTACCTGCCGGACAGCGTGAAGCTGAAGGACGTCTTCGTCGCCCGCAGCGCCGTCGCCCGCGGCGACCTCTACTCCACGCCCTGCGCCGACCCGGCGGCCTGCCTGACCGCGGTCGACGCGCCGCGGGTGTGGGTGGTCACCACCGGCTGGAGCGACCGGCCGTTCAACGGGTTCACGGCCGCCGAGGTGAAGGCGCTGACCGCCGCCTACCCGAAGCAGACCTCCACCCCGGTGCCCGGGATGGTCGTCACCCTGCTGGAGCGCTGAGCCCGCCCACGCACCCGTTCGGGTGATCTGCCGCAGTCGTCGGCCGTCGCCCAACCGGCTCCGCGCACCCCTCTGACCAGGCAGTGTGCCCGCCCGGCCGACGCCACGCCCGCCATTCGGGCGACCCGGCGCGGGCCGCCGGGTGGGGCACCCTGGCCTCCGGGCGAACGCGCGGAGGGATGGCGGCATGGCGACCAGCGTCAAGGGCGAACCGGCCCGCCCGGAGCCGGTCGCCGAGGAGCCCGGCGACACCGCCGGGTGGTGGCGGCGACGGCCGGAGCGGACCGGGACCGCCGCCCGGGTCCTGGGCTGGTTGCTGCCGGCCCTGCTCACCCTGGCCCTCGGGACGCACGACGGCGGGCGCCCGCAGCTGTGGCGCGACGAGCTGGCCACCTGGAGCGCGGCCACCCGCAGCACCGGCGACCTGTTCCGGCTGCTGCACCACGTCGACGCGGTCTCCGGCACCTACTACCTCTTCATGCACGGCTGGATCGGCCTGTTCGGGGACTCCCCGGCGGTGCTCCGGCTGCCCTCCGCACTGGCCATGGCCGGGGCCGCCGCCTTCGTCGCGCTGGCCGGGCGGACCCAGTTCGACGCCCGGACCGGTCTGGTGGCGGGCCTGCTCTTCGCGGTCCTGCCGTCCGTCTCGCGGTACTCCCAGGAGGCCCGCGCCTACGCGTTCGCGGTGCTGGCGATGGCCGCGGCCACCTGGCTGCTGCTGCGGGCGCTGGAGCGGCCCGGGGTGCTGCGCTGGCTGCTGTACGCGCTCTGCCTGAGCGCGGGCGGGCTGATGCACATGGTCTGCCTGCTCACCGTCGCCGGGCACCTGGCGCTGGTGCTGCTGCGCTGGTGGCACGTGCGCGACCGGCGGATGCTGCTGGGCTTCCCGCTCGCGGTGCTGGTCGGCCTGCTGCCGGTGCTGCCGGTGGCGCTGCTCGGCCGGCACCAGTCGGGCCGTCAGATCTCCTGGCTGGACCGGCCCGACCTGCAGTCCTTCGTGGACACCTGGCACGGGCTGTTCGGCTCGGCCTGGGTGAGCGGCTGCGTGATCGGGCTGGCGGCGCTGCCCGCGGCCTGGCCGCGGGGGCGCCGGCCGGCGCTGGAGATCGGGCTGGTGGCGGGTCTGCCGGTGGTGCTCAACTGGTACGCCTCGCAGGGGCAGACGGCGTACTTCCTGGACCGCTACCTGCTCTTCACCACGCCGGCCTGGGCGGTGGTGGCCGGCGCCGGGCTGGCCGCGCTGCGGCCGCGCGCGCTGGCCGCGCTCGGGCTGGCGGGGGTCACCCTGCTCGGCGTGCAGGACCAGCAGCGGCTGCGCAACCCGGACGCGCACGAGTGGTCGGACGAGCGCGGGGCCGCCGCGGTCGTCGCCCGCTCCTACCGCCCGGGCGACGGCTTCGTGCCGGTGCGCGGCGAGGGCGCGTTCATGATGCTCGACTTCGCCCTCGACTACTACCTGCCGCCCGCGGCCCGGCCGGTGGACGTGTTCGCCGGGCGGACGGCCGTCCAGCGCGGCGACTTCTTCACCAGCCCGTGCACCCCGGCCGCGGTCTGCCTGGGCAGCACCCCGCGGGTCTGGGTGGTGGTCTACGGCAACGCGCAGAACCCCTACCAGGGCCTGCGCGCGGACGAGGTCGCGGCGCTGACCGCCGGCTACGTCCCGGAGAAGGTCACCGTGGTGCGCGGGATCGCCGTGACGCTGCTGGAACGCCGGACGCCGGCCCCGTAGGGGCCGGCGTCCGGGCGGGGTGGCGTTGCGTCAGTGCAGTTCGTAGACCGCGATCCGGCCGTTGTCGTGCACCGGGGTGGCCAGCCGGTCCAGCAGCGGCGACTCCGTGCCGACCTTGCGGTTCACGAAGAGGTAGCGCACCTTGTAGCGGTCGTGCAGCTCGCTGAGCAGGGCGGCGGTCGGGTGGTAGACGGCGTCGTCGTTCAGCTTGAGCAGCGCCGGGTCCCAGAAGTCGTTGGTCCCGGCGGCCATCACCCGCGGGGCGAAGGCCCAGCCCTCGACCAGCACCGAGCGCTCGGAGTAGGCGCTCAGGGTGAAGTCGCGGTGGTCCTCGCAGGGCGCCTTCGGGTCCTTGAAGTCGTCCGCGGACCAGCAGTGCTCGTTGGTGACCAGGACGTCGGTCGGGTTGCTGTGCGCACGGACCCAGCGGGCCGCGTCGATCTTGCCGGCCGGCAGCGGCATGGCGCCCCAGACGCTGGCGTCCCAGACCGGCTTGGGCAGGTCGAGGACCAGGGTCGGCGCACCCGCCAGCAGCGCACCGGTGAGCAGCACCAGGCCGCCGCGCCTGCGCAGGCCCGGGACCACCCGGCTCAGCGCCCACCAGAGCAGCCCGGCCACCAGGGCGACGGCGGCCAGCGCCAGCCCGACCGAGAGCATCGCGGTCAGGCCCGAGGCGGACCCGCCGGGAGCCAGGAAGGCGTTCAGGAACGAGCCCCGCCAGGGGTGCCGGTCCTTGATCGCGGTCGTCACCCGGTCCAGCCAGCCGGCCGAGTGGTAGAAGACCGCCCAGGTGATCAGGCCGGTGAAGGCCACCGCGAACAGGCCCAGCAGCGCCTTGCCGCGGGCCGACAGCCCGGCCCGCTCGAAGGCCTCGCAGTACCCCCAGGCCGACAGCAGCACGCCGAAGGCCAGTCCGGCGTGGGTGAAGTAGCCGGAGTTCCAGCCGTTCAGGGCGAGGAAGACGGCCGGGCCGGCGAGCGTGCCGCCGAGCAGGAACCACTGCACGCTGTCCAGCCGCAGCCGGCTGCGCCACAGCAGCGGGACGGCGCCGGCCATCCGCAGCTGGGTGTTGAGCAGGAAGGCCACCCAGACCAGCGCGACCACGATGCCCTGACTGGCCGTCGAGCGGGTGTGCTGCGGGTCGGCCCAGAAGCCCTGCAGGTTGGACAGCGGCTCCAGCTCCAGGCCGTAGCTCTTGAAGTCGAAGATCACCGCGGTCGAGAACAGCTGGGCGGCAGCTATCGCCAGGCCCATCCAGACCACGGTCCACGGGATCCGGCGGGTGCTGATCAGCACGGTGAGGCCGGCCAGCGCCGCGCCGGCCAGGGTGACCGGCACCGAGGTGGCCTTGGCCGCGCAGGAGGCGAAGGCGAAGAGGGCGACCAGGACCAGGGTGCCGCGGCCGAGCGCCGGCACCGGGTTCTTCGAGTCGGCGCGGCGCAGCCCCTCGGCGACCGCTCCTATCAGGGCGAGCAGCAGCGGCTGGCTGTACGTCATCGACACGCTCGCCCAGACCATCAGGGTGGCCTGCGGCGAGCCGAACGGGGTCATCCCGTGCGCGGCGTTGAACTCGCCGATCGCGAAGAGCAGCAGACCGGCGACCGGGCCGGCCCAGGCCCGCCCGCTGAGCCGCCAGGCGACCACCGCGGCGACCACCATGGTGAGCGCGCACAGCGCCGGGATCATCAGCCGCAGCTGCACCACCGGCAGGTCGATGTGGCCGACCATGCTGGTCATCGCCTCGTGCACGAAGGCGAACCAGTGGTACTGCAGCGGCTCGCCGGCGACCTGGGGCAGCGTCACCGGGAAGGAGTGCTTGGCGTTCCCGGCCAGCGACATCTGGTACGAGAGGTCGACGAACTGCCGGGTCTGGTCGTTCGGCGGCAGGATCGGGGTGCGCTCGAGGTAGACCTTGTACAGGTAGCCGGTGGTGCCGGCGACCGTGCCGGCCACGGCCCAGGACCAGCCCAGCGGGACCTTGGTGTAGCCGCGCACCCACCAGTGCCGGCGCAGCGCGGGCACCGCGGCGAACGGCACGACCACCAGCAGCGGCCAGAACACCACGGCCGACTGGATGCCGAGCGACATGAAGACCGCCCAGGCGGCCAGTTCCAGGGTGAGGCCGGTCACCGCGCCGAGTGCGAGGTCCTCGACCAGGGTGTGCGGGGTGCGCCGCAGCGAGCGGAAGACCAGGGTCCCCGGCAGCAGCACGCCCCACAGCACGTAGAAGGCGTAGCGGGCGATCGCGTTGGCCGGCGTGTCGGTGGCCGCCAGCGCGGCCACCACGAGCCCGACCGCCGTGATGGTCGGCAGCCAGCGCCAGAACACCCCCGGAGCGGGTCGGTCGGCCCGCCGTCCGGTGCCGCCGCTGCTGCCGGGCTCCCGATCGGCCCCGACCGGCAGGGTCCCCGAGCCTGAGGCGACAGGGGTGTTGTGTGTCATGCCGATCAGGCTCTCTCTCGCGCTGCGCCCGTCCGGACTTCGGACACAGCTGTGAACGGACGGATGCGAGCCATCAGGCTACCAGCCCGTGACCTGGCCTCCGTTGCACGGGGGAGGGGCCATCGCGGCGCGCCGCCTGCACGGATTCTTCACGGATTCCTGGGGCAACCATGACCCTCGCGGGAAGCCGTGGAAGACCGCTGTAATAGAGTTCGCATCGGCAGATTCGAGCCTCGACACAGTGGGCAGGAAGCAATGTCGGCTGCACCAGCCACGACGACCCTGTCGGTCGTCATCCCGATGTACAACGAAGAGGACGCGCTGCCGGCCCTGGTGGCCCGGCTCCGGCCCGCCCTCGACGGCACCGGTGTGTCCTACGAGGTCGTCGCGGTCGATGACGGGAGTGCCGACAAGACCGCCGTCCTGCTGGAGGACTTCCGGGCCCAGTGGCCCAACCTGCGGATCGTCAAGCTGCGCCGCAACTCCGGCCACCAGGCCGCGCTGACGGCCGGTCTGCACAGCTCGGTGGGCGCCTACGTGGCGAGCATCGACGCCGACCTGCAGGACCCGCCGGAGAAGATCCCGGAGATGCTGGAGCTGGCCCGGCGCGACAAGCTGGACATCGTCTACGGCGTCCGCTCGGACCGCACCACCGACACCGGCTTCAAGCGCTGGACCGCCGGCGCCTACTACTGGCTGATGCGCCGCATGGTCGGCAAGCGGGTCCCGTCCCAGGCCGGCGACTTCCGCCTGCTCAGCCGCGAGGCCGTCGAGGCGCTCAAGTCGCTGCCGGACCAGCAGCAGGTCTACCGCCTGCTGGTGCCGTGGCTGGGCTTCCCGAGCGGCCAGGTCACCTACTTCCGCGAGGAGCGCGTGGCGGGTGAGACCAAGTACCCGCTGAGCAAGATGATCCGCCTCGCGATCGACAGCATCACCAACTTCTCCGCGGCCCCGCTGCGGATCGCCACCTGGCTGGGCGTGCTCAGCTTCTTCGGCTGCTTCGGCATGCTGGCCGCGACGCTGGGGATCTACATCGCCGGCCACACCGTGCCCGGGTGGACCTCGCTCTTCGTCGCGATGCTCTTCATCGGCGGCGTCCAGCTGATCTGCGTCGGCCTGCTCGGCGAGTACGTCGGCCGGATCTACACCGCGGTGCAGAAGCGCCCGACCTTCTTCATCGGCTACGACTCGGCCACCGACGCGGCCGGGCAGGAGCCGCGGATCGGCGCCGGCGTCTGAGCCGACGCGCCGACCGGCGAGCGGCCCGGGCACCCGCAACG
>NZ_JBHYKG010000189.1:0-16177 GCF_042741245.1 Kitasatospora sp. NPDC058965 | reverse complement strand
GGTGTCGGCGGTGGGGCTGCCGGTGTCGTTGGCCCCGGCGGTCGGGAACACGCCGGGTGCGGTGCGGGTGGAGACGGTCGACCGTGCCGGGGCGCGGGCGGCGGACGTGGACGGTCTGCTGGTGGGGCTGACCCGGGCGGACGGGGACGCGGCCGAGGGCAGGGTCGCGGTCTCGGTGGACTACTCGGCCATCACGCAGGCGTACGGGGGTGGTTGGGCCTCGCGGTTGCACCTGGTGCAGTTGCCGTCGTGTGCGCTGACCACGCCGGAGCTGGCGGAGTGTCGCACCCAGGTGCCGCTGCAGACGGTCAACGACCCGGTGACGCATCGGCTGACCGCGACGGTCGCGGTGGCGGGTGACGCTCCGTCGGGCGGCTCCGGTGTGAAGGCGCTGGGCTCGGGTGCGGCGCGGGCGGCGGGTACGGCGACCACCACGGCGGTGGCGGCGGTCGCGGGGACCAGCGGTTCGCAGGGCAACTACGGGGCCACTCCGCTCTCGGCCTCCGGCAGCTGGTCCTCCTCGTCCTCGGGTTCCTTCACCTACAACTACGACATACCGGTGCCGCCGTCGCTCGGCGGCGTGGCCCCGGCGGTCGGCCTCTCCTACGACTCGCAGTCGGTGGACGGCGAGACCTCGGCGCGCAACAGCCAGTCCTCGTGGATCGGCGACGGCTGGGACTACTCGCCCGGGTACATCGAGCGGTCCTACAAGTCCTGCGCCAACGACGGCATCACGAACTCCGGCGACGAGTGCTGGGCCGGGTGGAACGCCACCATCTCGCTCGGCTCGCACACCGGCCAGCTGGTGCGGGACGGCAACGGCCAGTACCACATGCAGAACGACGACGGCACCAAGGTCGAGGACCTGACGGGTGCGTCGAACGGCCTGTGGAACGGCGAGTACTTCAAGGTCACCACGACCGACGGCACCCAGTACTACCTGGGCCTGAACCACGCGCCCGGCACCACCTCCGACGCGGCCACCAACTCGGCCTGGGGCGTGCCGGTCTACATGCCCAAGTCGGGCGACCCCTGTTACAGCAGCAGCAAGGGCAACGCCTCGCAGTGCGCGGCCGAGCCGGGCTGGCGGTTCAACCTCGACTTCGTGGTCGACGTGCACGGCAACGTGCAGCGGTACGACTGGAACAACGAGGCCAACTGGTACAACATGGGCGCCGGCCAGGCCAACGGCTCCGGCGGCGCGATGACCGCCTACACCCGCGGCGGCTACCTGACCCAGATCTCCTACGGCTACAAGCTGGCCGACGCACAGGCGGGCCACGACCCGGCGGCGAAGGTGGTCTTCTCCACCGCTCAGCGGTGCACGGTATCGGACAGCACCTGTCAGTACGCGAACCTCAACGCCACCACGGCGCCGAACTGGCCGGACACCCCGTACGACCTCAACTGCACCAGCTCGATGGCCACCTCGGGCACCGGCAGCAACGTCTGCCAGCTCGCTGCGCCGTCGTTCTGGTCCACCTACCGGCTGAAGACCATCACCACCTCGGTCAAGGTCGGCACCGGCTGCAGAACGTCGACTCCTGGACCCTGACGCACCTGTTCTCGGACGCCGGCGGCACGATGGACCCGGTCACCGGCAAGACGGTGGACCCGAAGGACGCGGGCGCGCTGCAGTCGGTGATGTGGCTCTCGCAGATCCAGCACACCGGTCTGGACACCTCGGCCGGTGCGAGCGGCACGGCCCAGCTGGACCCGGTGACCTTCACCGGCGTCGAGATGGACAACCGGGTCGACGGGCTCACCCCCGCCGCCCCGCCGCTGTACCACCCGCGGATCTCCAGCATCCAGACCGAGACCGGCGAGTCCATCGCCGTCACCTACCGGGCTCCCGAGTGCTCCCGGGTGAGCAACCACATGCCGGCGTCCCCGGACTCCGACACCATGGCCTGCTACAACGTCTACTGGACCACCCCGGGCGGGGTCACGCCGATCAACGACTGGTTCCAGAAGACCCTGGTCGCGCAGGTCTCGGACAACGACGCGACCAAGGCCGGCTCGCCCGCCAAGGTGACCACCTACACCTACTCCGGCGGCGCGGCCTGGCACCGGGACGACTCCGACCTGACGGACGACCAGTACCGCACCTGGAACGACTTCCGCGGCTACCGGACCGTCACCACCCAGACCGGCTCGGCCCCGGACCCGATCACCCAGAGCGTGGTGAACTACTTCCAGGGCATGGACGGCGACTACAAGGCCGACGGCAGCAAGCGCTCGATCACCCTCACCGACTCCACCGGCGGATCCGCCACCGACAGCCCGTGGCTGGCCGGCGGCCCGCAGGAGAGCGACACCTACACCCAGGCCGGCGGCAGCATCGTCGCCAAGGCGATCCCCGGCGTGCCGTCCCTGACCACCACGGCGACCAGCCCGCGCACGGCCTGGACCTCCAAGAGCCCCGCCCCGGCGACCCTGTCGACGCTGCCGGACCTGACGGCCCGCCGGACCACGGCCGGCTCGGCGAGCCAGCTCAGTCTGCTGGCCGGTGGCGGGTGGCGCACCAGCCGGACCAGCACCACCTTCGACGGCCAGGCCCGCCCGTACCAGCAGGACGAGCAGGGCGACGTGTCGGTCCCGGCGCAGGAGAGCTGCACCACCACCAGCTACGCCAACCCGCCCGCCGCCAACCCGATGATGCTGCTCTACCCGAGCGAGACCGTCGCGGTCGCCGGCCCCTGCGGCACCGCGGCGAGCGCCGCCACCACGATCAGCGACAAGCGCTACTTCTACGACGGCGACGGCAGCATCACCACCCCCGGCACCCTCGGGCAGCTCGGCGCCAACGGGACCGGCCTCGGCCAGATCACCGCCGCCCAGTCGGTGAAGAGCTACGACGGCTCCGGCAACCCCGTCTTCCAGACCGTCGGCGCGGCCACCTACGACCAGTACGGCCGCACCGTGCGCGCGGTCGACAGCGCGGGGTCGGTCTCGACCACCGCCTTCACCCCGGCCACCGGCACCCTGGCCACCTCCGTCTCGACCACCAACCCGCTGGGCTGGACCGCGAGCAGCACGATCGCCCCGGCCCGCAACCTGGTCACCCACGCCGTGGACGTCAACGGCCGGGTCACCGACACCGCCTTCGACGCGCTCGGCCGCACCACCCAGACCTGGCTGCCCGGTCGCAGCAAGGCGACCCAGAGCGCCGACAGGACCTTCGCCTACGCGGTGCACGGTGCCGGGTCCACCCCGGACCCGTCCAGCGTGACCACCCAGACGCTGCGCGAGGACGGCTCGTACTCCACCGCCGTCAGCATCTACGACGGCTTCCTGCAGCGGCGCCAGACCCAGACGACCCCCGCCAACAACTCGCTCGGCCGACTGGTCTCCTCCGCCCACTACGACAGCCACGGCTGGCTGCACAGCAGCGTGGCCGCCTTCGACGACGCCACCACGGCGCCGGGCAGCACCCTGTTCGTCGAGACCGAGAACACCCTGCCGTCGGAGACCGTGACGGCGTACGACGGCCTGGGCCGCGGCACCGGCCAGACCCTCTACAGCAAGGCCGCCCCGCTCTGGACGGCCACCACCGCCTACCCGGGGGCCGACGAGACCGACCGCACCCCGCAGGCCGGCGGCACGCCCACCTCGGTCTTCACCAACGGGCTCGGGCAGACCACCCGTCAGGTCGCGCACGGGGGCGCCGGCATCGGTGACGTGACGACCAGTTACACCTACACCGCGGCGGGCCAGGTCGCCACGGCGAAGGACACCAGCGGCAATTCCTGGAGCTACGGCTACGACCTGCAGGGCCGGCTGACCTCGCAGACCGACCCGGACGCCGGCACCACCACCACCGGCTACGACCCGGTGGGCAACCGGGCGAGCGTCACCGATGCGCGCGGCCAGACGCTGTCGTTCAGCTACGACCTGCTCGGCCGCAAGACCGGCGAGTACAGCGGGACCGGCACCACCGACCAGACCAAGCAGCTGGCCGGCTGGACCTACGACACCCTGGCCAAGGGGTACCCGACCTCGGCGATCCGCTACGTCGGCGGCTCCGGATCCGGCGGCAGCGCCTACGTCCAGGCGGTGACCGGCTACACCACCGCCTACCAGTCCACCGGCTCGACGGTCACCGTTCCGGCGGCCGAGGGCAAGCTGGCCGGCACGTACACGGTCGGTGCCACCTACACCCCCACCACGGGCCTGCTCTCCGACAACACCTTCGGCTCCGAGGGCGGTCTGCCCGCCGAGGACGTGGGCTACGGGTACAACCCGCAGGGTGAGCTGGTCTCCACGGGTTCGGACTTCGCGCCGTACCTGGACCTGGCGTCGTACAGCCCGCTCGGGCAGGTCCTGCAGTCCACCTACGGCGTGCTCGGCAAGCAGCTGCGTACCGCGCAGACCTACGACGACGCCACCGGCCGGCTCGGCACCAACCGGGTCACACTGCAGCCGACCGGGACCAACCCGATCTCGGCGACCAGCTACGGCTACGACCCGCTGGGCGACGTCACCACCGTCAGCGAACTGCAGTCCTCCGGCGGCACCGACCAGGCCGTCGACACCCAGTGCTTCCAGTACGACGGCCTCAAGCGGCTGACCCAGGCCTGGACCGACACCGCGGGGCAGACCGGCCCGACCGCCGGTCAGCTGGCGGGCTGCACCAGCACCGGACCGACCCCGGCGAAGATCGGCGGGCCGGCCCCCTACTGGCAGTCCTGGCAGTACAACCTGCTGGGCGACCGGACCCAGCAGGTCCAGCACGACATCACCGGCAACACCGCCAGGGACGTCACGCAGACCAGCAGCTACCCGACCAACGGCGTGCAGCCCAACACCGCCGGCGCCGTCAGCACCACCGGTCCGGCCGGCACCAGCACGCTGACCGCGCAGTACGACGCGGCCGGCAACACCACCAGCCGTACCACCACCGGGATCTCCTCGGTGGGCCAGACCTTCGGCTACGACGAGGAGGGCCGCACCAAGTCGGTCAGCACCACGACCGGCGTCGGCACCCCCCAGAACACCGGCTACCTCTACGACGCCGACGGCAACCTGCTGATCCAGCGGAGCCCGGGCAGCACGGTCCTCCACCTGTTCGGCGGCGCCGAGCAGCTCACCCTGGCCAACAACGCCGTCACGGGCCTGCGCTACTACGACAACCCCGACGGCACGGTGATCTGTCGCTCCGGCGGCGGCACGGTCAGCTACCTGCCGACCGGTCGGCAGCGCACCGCGCAGCTGGAGGTGGACGCCAAGACCCTGACCATCACCCGGCGCTCCTACGACCCGTACGGCAACGCCCGCGGCACCGTTCCCGGCAGCTGGGCCGACGGTCGCGGCTACCTCGGCCGGCCCGCCGATCCCACCACCGGCCTCGACCTGCTCGGCGCCCGGGACTACGACCCGCTGCTGGGACGGTTCCTGACGGTCGATCCGCTGCTGGAGCTCGGCGACCCGAACCAGATGGGCGGCTACACCTACGCCGGGGACAATCCCAGCACCGGCAGCGACCCCTCCGGCCTGGCCTGGTACAACAACTGGGGCGACTTCAAGCACGCCGTGCACAGCGGCGCCAACCAGGTCGGCAGCTTCGTCGGCGGCGTCGGCGACAGCCTGATCGGCACCCCCTACGAGTGGGGGGTGAACCACGCCGCCGACTTCTACAACGCGATGGCGCAGCACTGGAACGACAGCATCGACGACCTGCCGATGGGCTTGGGCCGGGACTGGAAGGTCGGTTACGCCGGTCACGTCGACGACCACCCGCTCGGCCACCTGTTCAACATGGACATCCACTCGACCGCCTACCGGGCCGGCGAGTGGACCGGCACCGTGGTGGGCCTGGCCGCGGACGGCGTGACGGTGTTCAAGGCGGCCTCCGCCGGCATCCGGGCGATCCGCGGCATCAAGGCGATCGAGGAGTCCGGCGGCATCCTGAACTGGGTCAAGCGCCTGGTCGGCGACGACAAGCCGCACCCGACGACGCCGAAGGTGGAGCCGACCACCCCGCGGACGACCGGGCCCAGCAGCCCGGGCACCGGCACCGGCAAGCCCGGCCTCGGTGGCTCGACCACCGGTGACGGGGTCCCCGGCACGGGTGCCGCCCCGGCCGGCGCCGCTCCCGGCGGCGGAGTGCCCTGGATGAAGACCGGCACCGTCGCCGACGTCGACTCCACGCTGAAGGGAGCCAACCCGGGCGGCTTCACGGACAACTGCGCCGCCGCCTCGTACGCCGGCGACAACCGGCTGGCAGGTGGGACGATGGTGGCGTGGGACTCGGGACTCACCCACTATTCGGTGCTGGAGAACCAGTACGGGCGGGCGTTCCACGAGACCACCGGGCTCGACCAGGTGGTCTCGCTGATGGGAGAGCTCGGCCCCGGTGCCCGAGGCATCCTCATGGCCGGCAAGTACACCTCGGACGTCGCGCACTTCTTCAACGTCGTGAACGACGCCGGAACGGTGAAGTACCTGGACTACCAGGGGGAAGAGGCTGTCGACGCGGACCTGTACGACATCTTCTACCTGATGGCGACCTATGCGAAGGAGTGACGTGCTGGACCAGGAGGAGGCCCTGGCCCTGGCCCTGGCGTTCTGCCGGGAACGGGTGCGCAGCTGGGAGGCGTACGGGCTGCGGCTGGCCCCGGCCAAGGGGATCACGGTCCCCGGCGCGTACGCCTTCGACATCACCAGGGAGCCCGACCCCGACCCGCGCAGGCCGCGGATCGGACTGGGCGGCAACTACCCGGTGATCGTGGACCGCAGCAGCGGCGCCTGCCGCTTCGTCGCGGGCCGCGTCGAGTACGAGCAGCTGTGGCAGGCGGGCCGCCGCTGATCCGGCGGTCCGTCAGGTCCTGACCGAGGGGTCCGGCACACCGGTGACGGTGGTCGGACCCTTGCGCCCTCCCGCCGGTCAGTCCGCGGCGGCCGTCGCCCGGGCGTGGGCGGCGCGGCGGATCTGGGACGGCCCGCAGGCCCAGACCAGGATCCGGCCGCCGGTGCGGGCCAACGGCCGGTCCCAGCAGGCCCGGACCGGCCACGGCCGGCGCACGCCCAGTTCGGCCCGGGCCCACGGCGGCAGCAGGCCGAGCGCGGCGTTGGTGAGCAGCCGCACGGCGAGCCGCTCGCGCCGGCTGCGCCCGAACCGCCGCAGCAGCCCGAGCACCTCCAGGGCGGGCGGGGTGACCCGCAACTCGGGCCGGAGCCGGGCCAGGTAGCGGGCCACCGCGGCGCGCGAGGACGGGACGCCGGTGGCGCCGAGCCGCTCGGCGACCCGGGTCACCTCGGCCAGGTAGCGGTCGCACTCGGCGGGGGAGAGCGGGGTGGCGGCGAAGGTCTGGTGGCCCGCCAGGAAGCAGCGCACCTCGGCGGTGTGCACCCAGGTCAGCAGCGCGGGGTCGTCGGCGCGGTACGGCCGGCCGTCCGGCGCCAGCCCGCGGACCCGCGGGTGGATCCGGCGCACCGCCGCTATCGCCTCCTCGGCGGCGGCCGTCGACCCCAGCGTGGTGGTGGTGACGAACCGCGCGGTGCGGTGCAGCCGACCGGTCGGATCGGTGCGGAAGTCGGAGTGGGCGGAGACGGCCGCCATCGCCAGCGGGTGCAGGGACTGCAGCAGCAGCGCCGCGAAGCCGCCCACCAGCATGCCGGCCGGATGCCCGTGCACCCGCCAGACCACGCTGTCCGGGCCGAACAGCCCCGGGTCCCCGGCCGGCCGGTCGTACCGCTCCAGGTGCAGGTCGGCGCCGTGCACGGTCGCGTTGATCTCGGCCAACAGCCTTGCCCGCAAGGGTTCCAGCAGTGTCGCGCCCGCAGTGGTCCCGGCCATCGCGCCCCTCCCGTGGTGAGCCCACCACAGTACTGCGCGCCGCTCAGGCCGCCAGGGCCAGCTCCGGCACGGTGCGCGCCACCCGCGCGCCGCCGACCGCGAGCCGGGTGCACAGGCCCGCCAGCGGCAGCTCGGCCCCGACCGCCATGGCCACCGCCACGGCCCAGGCCGAGCCGGCCGTCGAGACGTCCACCGCCGCGTCCACCAGCAGCAGGGCCGCCGCCAGCCCGGCCGCCACCCGGGCCGCGCCCAGCGCCCCCGCGCCCCGGCGCAGCAGCGCCGCGCACCCCAGCAGGCTGCCCGCCTCCGCCAGGTCCAGCGCCACCCACCCCGCGCTGCCCGGTTCCTGGGCCAGCACCAGGACCCACGGCAGCAGCACGAGGCCGGCGGCCGCCAGTAAGCCCGTCACGATCCGCACCGGCACGGCTCAGCCCACCCGGGACGGCCGCAGCCGCCCGACCGCGCCGTCGGCCCGCCGCGCCACCACCGCGACCCCCGGCTCCGGCAGGTGCGCCCACCAGAACCCGCCGGGCACCAGCGAGACCCGGGCCGGCAGCCAGTGCGGCCGCAACCGGCGGTCGGCGACCAGCACCTGCGGCGCGGCGCCGTCCGCGCCGAGCCGCCCCCAGGCGAAGGTGCCGTCGGTCCCGCGCCGGGCCCCGCGCAGCAGCCCGTCCGGCGAGGCCGCGACCAGCGCACTGGCCACCAGCACGTCGACCAGCTCGCCGTCCTCGTAGACCTCCAGGGCCGCCCGCCCGCCCCGCGCCGGCGCCCGACGCACCGACCACCGCCCGTGCACCGTCCGGTCCGCCGCGTCCCGACCCGTCATCAGCACTGCCATCCCCACCACCCCGTTCGACCCCGCTCCTGCGACGTACTCCACCCTCCCGCGCGCACCCCCGCCGCGTCTGTGGCGCTCGGACCCGTTCCGGGGGTGGTGCTGGCTACACCCCCGCCCGGTACCCAGCCCCACCGACCGGTGCCCGGGGCGGCGCCTAAGCTGTCCGGCGTGATCAAGACCGGCCGACTGCGCGAGCGCATACGACGCGGCGCGGCGCACCCGAGCCTGTCCTGGCTGACCGGCGCCGAGGAGCAGCCGGCCGCCCGCCCCGGGCGGCGGCGCGAGCTGCGGCTGGCGGCGGCCGGCCTGCCCTTCCTGCTGCCGTACTACCTGCTCGTGGTGGAGCCGAGCGTGCTGTTCCCGGTGCTGCTCCTGATGGTGGTCCTGCTGGGCCCGCTGACGGTGGCCCAGCGCAGCCGGTTCCGCGCGCTGGGCAACCTGACGATCCCGCGGCCGGGCCCGCTGACGCCGCCCGGCACCGCGTTGCCCGCCCGGCTGCTGGCGGTCGCGGGCAACGAGGCGACCTGGCGGCAGGTCGGCTACCACTTCCTGGTCGGCCCGCTGCTGGCCTGCCTGGCCCTGGTCGGACTGCTGGCCTGCGGCGTGGGCGCGGTGCTGGCCAGCGTCTTCGCCTGGTGCTGGCTGCTGCCCTGGGGGGCGCTGGCCCACGCGGCCGGCCGCTGGTGGGGCGTGGACCTGGTGTGCACCGCCGTCGGCGCGGTGCTGCTGCTGGTCGGCCCGTGGGTGACGGTGCGGGCCGGCCGGATCGACCGGCGGGCGGCCCGCGCCCTGCTCGGCCCGAACCGGGCCCGCGAACTGGAGCAGCGGGTGGAGGACCTGGCCTCCAGCCGGGCCGACGTGGTGGACGCGGCCGACGCGGAGCGGCGCCGGATCGAGCGCGACCTGCACGACGGTGCCCAGCAGCGGCTGGTCTCGCTGGCGATGAACCTGGGCCTGGCCCGCAAGACGCTCAAGGACGTGCCGCCGGAGGCCATGCAGGTGATCGTCGACGCGCACGAGGAGGCCCAGGCGGCGATCGCCGAACTGCGCGACCTGGTCCGCGGCCTGCACCCGGTGGTGCTGGAGGACCGCGGCCTGGACGCGGCGCTGTCCGGCATCGCGGCCCGCGCGCCGCTGCCGGTGCGGCTGCGGGTCTCGCTGCCGCGGCGGCTGTCGCCGACCGTGGAGGCGGTCGCCTACTTCGTGGTCTCCGAGGCGCTGGCCAACGTGGCCAAGCACGCCCGGGCCTCCCGGATCGACCTGACGGTCCGCCAGCAGGGCGACCGGCTGCTGCTGGACGTCACCGACGACGGGATCGGCGGCGCCGACCCCGGGCGGGGGACCGGCCTGGTGGGCCTGCGCCAGCGGGTCGCCTCCGTGGACGGCGCCCTCGTCATCACCAGCCCCCTCGGGGGCCCGACCACCATCACTGTGGAGTTGCCGTGCGAGCTGTGATCGCCGAGGACTCGGTCCTGCTGCGGGTGGGCCTGGTCAAGGTCCTGGAGGCGGTCGGCTACGAGGTGGCCGACGCGGTCGGCGACGCCGAGGCGCTGCTGGTCGCCGTGGAGCGGCACCGGCCGCAGGTCGTGGTGGTGGACGTGCGGATGCCGCCGGGCTTCACCGACGAGGGGGTGCGGGCGGCGCTGGTGATCCGGCGGCAGTGGCCCGAGGTCGCGGTGCTGCTGCTGTCCCAGTACGTGGAGGAGCGGTACGCGGCGGACCTGCTGGCCAGCAACACCAGCGGGGTGGGCTACCTGCTCAAGGAGCGGGTGGCCAACGTGGACGACTTCGTGGAGGCGCTGCAGCGGGTGGCGGAGGGCGGCACCGCGCTGGACCCGGAGGTGGTCTCCCAACTGCTGGTGCGCCGGCACCGCGACCCGCTGGAGCGGCTGACCCCGCGCGAGCGCGACGTGCTCAAGCTGATGGCCCAGGGCCACTCCAACGCCGCGATCGCCGCCGCGCTGGTGGTCAGCGACAGCGCCGTGGCCAAGCACATCAACAGCATCTTCACCAAGCTCGACCTGCCCACCGCCGACGCCACCCACCGCCGGGTGCTGGCGGTGCTGCGCTACCTGGGCGAGGGCTGAGGTGGCGGGGCGGGAGGACCGCACCTGGCGGGCGCTCTCCGCGGCGGCGGCCGCGCTGGTGCTGCTGGTCGGGGGCGGCCAGGCCTGGAAGGTGCTCGCCGAGCAGGCCCACGTCGACCAGTACCGCTACGAGCGCGGGATCAGGACGGTGGAGCTCGACCTGCAGTCCTCCTCCGTGGTGGTGACCGGCGAGACCGGCGACGCGGTGAGCGTCGACCAGCGGGAGCGCTGGACCCTCGACCGGCCCCGGGTGACCCGCAGCGTGACCGGGTCGACGCTGCACCTGACCGCCCGCTGCCCGCGCAGCTGGCTGCCGACCGGCGGCCCCTGCGGGGTGCAGTTCTCCCTGGTGGTGCCGCCCGGCACGAACCTGACGGTGAAGTCCGGCTCGGGCGCCGTCTTCGCCGAGGGGATCACCGGGGACATCAGCGCGCGCACCGACTCCGGCTCGGTGGGGCTGAAGCGGGACAGCGGGCGGATCGCGGTGCACGTCGGCAGCGGGTCGGTGACCGGGCAGGACCTGGGCGCGGACCAGGTCAGGGCGCAGGTCGACTCGGGGTCGATCGACCTGGCCTTCGCCCGGCCGCCGCAGGACCTCACCATGGCGACCAACTCCGGCTCGGCCCAGGCCGGGCTGCCGCCCGGCAGCACCTACCGGGTGCTGAGCAGCGCCGGCTCGGGCGGGGTGGACGTGGACCCCGGGCTGCAGGACGCCGCCTCGGCGCGGACGATCACCGCGACCACCGGTTCCGGCCACGTCGGGCTGGCCTACACGAGCTGATTCCGGGGCCGCCGGGGCAGCCGGGCCGGTGGGGGACAATGGAGAGTCCCCTTGACCCGACCGGTGAGGATCCGCCGCGCATGTCGACCACGCCCGCCCCCGCCCCCGACGGTGAGTTCGCACCGCTCCAGATCGGCGCGCTCCCGGTCTGGCCGCCGGTGGTGCTGGCGCCGATGGCGGGCATCACCAACGCCCCCTTCCGCACCCTGTGCCGGGAGCAGTCGGGCGGCAAGGGCCTGTTCGTCTCCGAGATGATCACCACCCGGGCCCTGGTCGAGCGCAACGCCAAGACCATGCAGCTGATCCAGTTCGACCCCAGCGAGCAGCCCCGCTCGATCCAGCTCTACGGGGTGGACCCGGCCACCGTCGGCAAGGCCGCGCGGATGATCGCGGAGGAGGACCTGGCCGACCACATCGACCTCAACTTCGGCTGCCCGGTCCCCAAGGTCACCCGCAAGGGCGGCGGCTCGGCGCTGCCGTACAAGCGCAACCTGCTGCGCGAGCTGCTGCGCGAGGCGGTGGCCGGGGCCGGCGGGCTGCCGGTGACCATGAAGATGCGCAAGGGCATCGACGACGACCACCTCACCTACCTGGACGCCGGGCGGATCGGCGCCGAGGAGGGGGTCAGCGCGATCGCCCTGCACGGGCGCACTGCGGCCCAGCACTACGGCGGCCAGGCCGACTGGTCGGCGATCGCCCGGCTGCGCGAGGCGGTGCCGGCCGAGGTGCCGGTGCTCGGCAACGGTGACATCTGGGCCGCGCCCGACGCGCTGCGGATGATGCGCGAGACCGGCTGCGACGGCGTGGTGGTCGGCCGCGGCTGCCTGGGCCGGCCGTGGCTCTTCAAGGACCTGGTCGCGGTCTTCGAGGGCGTCACCGACCCGGTCCGGCCGACCTTCGCCGAGGTGGCGGCCACCATGCTGCGCCACGCCGAGCTGCTCGGCGGCTGGATGAACGACGAGACCCGCGGCGTGGTCGACTTCCGCAAGCACGTGGCCTGGTACACCAAGGGCTTCTCGGTCGGCTCCCAGCTGCGGGGCCGGCTGGCCATGGCCTCCTCGCTGGCGGAGCTGGCCGAGCTGCTGGTCCAGGTGGACCAGGAGCAGCGCTGGCCGGACGGCGCGGACGGTCCGCGCGGGCGCACCAGCGGCAACGGCCGGGTGGTCCTGCCGGACGGCTGGTTGGACGATCCGTACGACTGCGCCGTGCCGAGCCTGGACGCCGAATCGGACAGCTCCGGCGGATGATCTAGACGATCTGTCGGAATCGACCTGACGCAGCCCTCGGACGTCGCGTCCCAGCCCTCTTGGCCAATCTGGCCAAGAGGGCTCCTTTTCGGCAGATCATCATCACGCTGCGCAGTGGAACCGGCGCGTTGAGCAAGCGCGGGGCGAGTTTTGATACGTACGATGAGTGAGCCGCGTCCGTGACACTGGCCACACCGGGGTGCGGATGACGGCCCGTCAGGGGCGGGAAAATCGCCATGGTGTCCAAAATGCTTCCCGAACGGGTGCCACGGCGGATCCCGGCCGCTGGCTGCAGGAAATCAAGCCGGAGAAACACGGCGGCGCGCTCGCCACTACCCTCCGTCCGATCCAGGTGATCTTCATGTGTCGATGCCTTCAATACTTGAACGATCGCTAGCGTCAGGCGGACGATTTCAGCTACAGAGGTGAACGCCTTCACAAGCATTTGATCTCGGGGGTGACAGCCCGTTCCCGGGATCGGACGGCCTATCGACGGCGCGAAACCGCCTTCGAAATGGGTATGTTCTCCGGCGTCAGGGCAACCCCGTACGAGGAGACCGACCCGTGGCGGCGACTCAGAAGTTTGTTTACTCCTTCACCGAAGGAAACAAGGACCTCAAGGACCTTCTCGGCGGCAAGGGCGCGAACCTGGCCGAGATGACCAACCTCGGTCTCCCGGTCCCTCCCGGGTTCACCCTCACCACCGAGGCCTGCAAGGTCTTCCTGGAGACCGGCGCCGAGCCCGCCTCGCTGCACACCGAGGTCGGCGAGCACCTGGACCGCCTCGAGCAGCAGATGGGCAAGAAGCTCGGCCAGGCCGACAACCCGCTGCTGGTCTCGGTCCGCTCCGGTGCCAAGTTCTCCATGCCGGGCATGATGGACACCGTCCTCAACATCGGCCTCTCCGACGTGTCGGTGGTCGGCCTGGCCACCCAGTCCGGCAACGAGCGGTTCGCCTGGGACTCCTACCGCCGCCTGGTCCAGATGTTCGGCAAGACCGTGCTGGGCGTGGACGGCGAGCTCTTCGAGGAGGCGCTGGACGAGGCCAAGCACGCCAAGGGCACCGCCAACGACCTGGACCTCACCGCCGAGGACCTGAAGGCCCTGGTGGAGACCTTCAAGGCGATCGTGCTGCGCGAGACCGGCCGGGACTTCCCGCAGGACCCGCGCGAGCAGATGGACCTGGCGATCCACGCGGTCTTCCACTCCTGGAACGGCGACCGGGCCCGGCTCTACCGCCGCCAGGAGCGCATCCCGAACGACCTGGGCACCGCGGTCAACGTCTGCACCATGGTCTTCGGCAACCTGGGCGAGGACTCCGGCACCGGCGTCGCCTTCACCCGCGACCCGTCCACCGGCGCGCCCGGCGTCTACGGCGACTACCTGTCCAACGCCCAGGGCGAGGACGTGGTGGCGGGCATCCGCAACACCCTGCAGCTCGCCGACCTGGAGCAGCTGGACAAGAAGTCCTACGACGAGCTGATGGCGATCATGCGCAAGCTCGAGCTGCACTACCGCGACCTGTGCGACATCGAGTTCACCATCGAGCGCGGCAAGCTGTGGATGCTGCAGACCCGGATCGGCAAGCGCACCGCCGCGGCCGCCTTCCGGATCGCCGTCCAGCTGGTCGACCAGGGCCTGATCGACCTGGACGAGGCGCTGCACCGGGTGACCGGCGGCCAGCTGGCCCAGCTGATGTTCCCGCGGTTCGCCCCCGAGGCCGGCTCCAAGCAGATCGCCCGCGGCCTGGCGGCCTCGCCCGGCGCCGCGATCGGCAAGGTGGTCTTCGACTCCTACACCGCCGTGAAGTGGTCGCGCTCCGGCGAGAAGGTCATCCTGGTCCGCCGTGAGACCAACCCGGACGACCTGGACGGCATGATCGCCGCCGAGGGCATCCTCACCTCGCGCGGCGGCAAGACCTCGCACGCGGCCGTGGTGGCCCGCGGCATGGGCAAGACCTGTGTCTGCGGCGCCGAGGAGCTCGAGGTCGACACCAAGCGCCGCAAGATGACCACCCCCGACGGGCTGGTCATCGAGGAGGGCGACGTCGTCTCGGTCGACGGCGGCACCGGCAAGGTGTACCTCGGCGAGGTACCCGTGCTGCCCTCCCCGGTGGTCGAGTACTTCGAGGGCACCCTGCACGCCGGCGCCGACGTCCAGGGCGGCCTGGTGCAGGCCGTGCACCGGATCATGTCGCACGCCGACGGCCGCCGCCGCCTGGCGGTGCGCGCCAACGCCGACAACGCCGACGACGCGAACCGCGCCCGCCGGTACGGCGCCCAGGGCATCGGCCTGTGCCGCACCGAGCACATGTTCCTCGGCGAGGAGCGCCGCAAGGAGGTCGAGCACCTGATCCTGGCGGACAACGACAAGGACCGCGAGCAGGCGCTCTCCACCCTGCTGCCGCTGCAGAAGGGCGACTTCACCGAGCTGTTCCAGTCGATGGACGGCCTGCCGGTGACGGTGCGCCTGCTCGACCCGCCGCTGCACGAGTTCCTGCCCGACATCACCGAGCTCTCGGTGCGCGTCGCGCTCGCCGAGGCCCGCAAGGACCCGAACGAGAACGACCTGCGACTGCTCCAGGCGGTGCACAAGCTGCACGAGCAGAACCCGATGCTGGGCCTGCGCGGCGTCCGCCTCGGCCTGGTCATCCCCGGCCTGTTCGGCATGCAGGTCCGGGCGATCGCCGAGGCCGCGGCCGAGCGCAAGCTGGCCGGCGGCGACCCGCGCCCCGAGGTGATGATCCCGCTCGTCGGCACCGTGCAGGAGCTGGAGATCGTCCGCGAGGAGTGTGAGCGGGTTCTCGCCGAGGTGGCGGTTTCCACCGGTGTCCAGCTGGACATCAAGCTCGGTACGATGATCGAACTGCCGCGGGCGGCCGTGACGGCCGGCCAGATCGCCGAGGCCGCCGAGTTCTTCTCCTTCGGGACCAACGACCTCACCCAGACCGTCTGGGGCTTCTCCCGGGACGACGTGGAGGCCTCCTTCTTCACGGCCTACCTGGAGAAGGGCATCTTCGGGGTCTCCCCGTTCGAGACGATCGACCGGGACGGCGTCGGTTCGCTGGTCAAGCACGCGGTGAAGGAGGGCCGGGCCACCCGTCCGGACCTGAAGCTCGGCGTCTGCGGCGAGCACGGCGGCGACCCGGAGTCGGTGCACTTCTTCCACGAGGCGGGCCTGGACTACGTGTCCTGCTCCCCCTTCCGGATCCCGGTGGCGCGCCTGGAGGCCGGCCGCGCCGCCATCGAGACGGCGGGCAGCGACTCTCGCTGACCGCAGACCCCTCCAGTGGGGAGGGGCGGCCGGCGGTGCTCGGCGCAGGAGAACCGCCGGTCGTGACGAGCCGGGGCCGGGACGGACAAAGGCGTGCGTCCCGGGCCCGGCCGTTATCCCGCCGCGGGCCGCCCGCGAGTCACCGACCCG
>NZ_JBHYKG010000188.1:0-16209 GCF_042741245.1 Kitasatospora sp. NPDC058965 | reverse complement strand
GCGCGGTGGCCGCCAAGCGGCGGCCCGGCCGGGCCCTTCGAGCCGGACGGTGAGCTGCTCGTCGACCTCCCGCGGGTCCACCTCGACCAGGAGCACGCCGCCCGGCGCGAGGAGTTCGGCGCTGCGGCCGAGCAGCGACCCCGGGTCGCCGCCGATGCCGAGGTTGCCGTCGGCGAGCAGGGCGCCACCCCAGCGCCCCTCCGCGGGCAGCCGGTCGAAGACCGAGCGGCACAGGGCCGGCCCGCCGAGGCGGCGGGTCCGGGCCACGGCGGCCCGGGTGATGTCGACGCCGAGCGCCGGTACCCCGAGTTCCAGCAGGGCCGCGACCAGCCGCCCCGGGCCGCAGCCGAGGTCCACCACCGGCGCGGACAGCCGGGTGCAGCGCAGCAGCAGCCCGTGGTCCGCCCCGGCGGCGGGCGCGCACCAGCGCTCCACGTCGAGCGGGATCCGGCCCCCGTCCGCGCGGCGGAGCCACAGCGGGCCCCGGCCGGCGAGGATGGCGTCGGTGAACGGGTCGTCGACCCACGCTTCGGCCTCGACCGTCACCCCGCCACCTCCCGGGCGGCCTCGACCGCGCGCAGGCAGGCCGCGAACGCGCCGTGCGGCGCCGCGGCGGCGACCCGGCGCGCGTCGTGGATGGTGTCGACGTCGGTGGCCGTCGGGAGGTGGCGGACCGTCAGCCCCGCGGCAGCCAAGCGCTCCAGCACGACCTGCCCGGTGTCCGGCGCGGACATCGGCACGCCGAGGAGGAGCCGGCGCGCCAGCTCCTCGCCGGGCCTGCTCAGCCCGAGCGCCCAGAAGCCCCCGTCGTCGGCCGGGCCGTACCAGGCGTCGACGCCCGCCCGCCGGGCCGACGACAACGCCTCCCCGAGCAGCCCGGCATCGAGCTGCGGGGTGTCCATGCCGACCAGCAGCGCGGGCGCGTCCGGGGCGAGGGCGGCGGCGGCCGCGAAGGCCGCCACGAGCCGCGCATCCAGCCCGCCGGCCGGCTGCGGCACGACCTGCCAGCCGGCCGGGAGCCAGGCGCCGACCGCGCCGTCCAGCACGAGCAGCCGGCGCCCGGCCGGCATCCGGGAGAGGGCGGCCAGCGTGTCAGTGAGCGCGGCCTCGGCCAGGGCCGCCGCCTGCTCGGGGGTGCAGGGCGGGGTGAGGCGGGTCTTCACCCGTCCCGCGACCGGCGACTTGGCGATCACCAGCAGGGTCGGCGGCGGTGCGGCCAGGACGGCCCGCATGTCGCGGACGGCCTGCCGGGTGCCGCGCACGGTCCCGGTCACCTTGGAACGGCCCGTGCGCGGCAGGTAGTCGACCGGCGTCTCGGCGATCCGCAGCCCGGCCGCCGACGCGGCGAGCACCATCTCCAGGGGGTAGCCGGACCGGCGGTCCCCCAGGCCCAGGGCCAGCAGGCGGTCCCGGCGCGCGGCGCGCATCGGCCCGAGGTCGTGCAGCGGGGCCCCGGTCCGCGCCCGCAGCCGCCGGGCCAGCACGGCGTTGGCCAGGCGGGCGTGCAGCGGCCACGCCCCGGCGGTCGCGGGACGGCGCCGGCCCAGCACCAGGTCGGCCGAGCCGGCGAGCACCGGCGCGGCGACGAGGGGCAGTTGGGCCGGGTCCAACGAGCCGTCGCAGTCCATGAAGCAGACCAGCTCGGCGGTCGCGGCGCGCAGCCCGGCGTGGCACGCGGCGCCGAAGCCGCGCTGCGGCTCCTCGACGACCGTCGCGCCCAGCGAGCGCGCCACCTCGGCGGAGCCGTCGCGGGAGCCGTTGTCGACGACGATCGCCCGCCAGCCGGCGGGCACCCGGCCCAACACCCAGGGCAGGGCCTCGGCCTCGTCGAGGCACGGCAGGATCACATCGGCACAGGGCCGTGGGGGAGTCGCAGGGATCACGTCGCCACGCTAAGCGCGACCGGGCCCGCGGGGGCCGAACGGCGCCCTTACGAAACTCCTACGGCGGACCCGGCGTTCGGACGTGCGTCCACAGCTCCGCGCCGGTGCGCCGGTGGTCAGCTGCGCAGCGGCGCACCGGCGAACTCGGCCATCCCCGCACCGAACGCCACCCGGGCCCGCCAGCCCAGCTCGTCGCGCAGCCGGGAGGAGTCGGCGGTGATGTGGCGCACGTCCCCGAGCCGGTACTGCCCGGTCACCACCGGGGCGGGCCCGCCGTGCGCGTCGGCCAGCGCCCGGGCCATCTCGCCGACCGTGTGCACCTCCCCGCTGCCGACGTTGTACGCCCGCGCGCTGCCCGGCGGCCGGCCCCCGACCTCCTCCAACGCGGCGAGGTTGGCCGCCGCGACGTCGTCGACGTGGACGAAGTCCCGGCGCTGGCCGCCGTCCTCGAACACCCGGGGGGCCTCGCCGCGGGCGAGCGCCGAACGGAACAGCGAAGCCACCCCCGCGTACGGGGTGTCGCGCGGCATGCCCGGGCCGTAGACGTTGTGGTAGCGCAGCGCCAGGACGGACCCGCCGCTCGCCCGGGCCCAGGCGCCGGCCAGGTGCTCCTGGGCGAGCTTGCTCGCGGCGTACACGTTGCGCGGGTCGCCCGGCGCGTCCTCCGTGACCGACTCCGGCCGCAGCGCCGCGCCGCAGAGGGGGCACGGCGGCTCGAACCGTCCGGCGTCTAGCTCCGCCGGCCGCCGGGGACCGGGCGCCACGCTGCCGTGCTCCGCACACACGTACCGGCCCTCCCCGTAGACCACCATGGAACTGGCCAGCACCAGGCTGCGCACCCCCGCGCGGGCCGCCGCGGACAGGAGCACCGCCGTTCCCAGGTCGTTGCAGCCGACGTACTCGGGCGCGTCGTCCAGGTCGAGCCCGAGCCCCACCATCGCCGCCTGGTGGCAGACCGCGTCCACCCCGGCCAGCGCCCGCTCCACCGTCGGCGCGTCACGGACATCGCCGCGCCGGAAATCGACGCCCGCCGGCAGCTCGGGGGCCGCCCCCGAAGGGTGGACGGCGGGCAGCAGCGCGTCCAGCGCGCGGACCTCATGACCGGCGGCGACCAGCGCCCGCACGACCCCCGAGCCGATGAACCCGGCGCCGCCGGTGACCAGAATCCTCATGCCCGGCGACGCTACCGGCCGACCCGGCCGCCGGGCCGTCGGAGCGCGACGGCGTCAGCGAACCGTAAGGCCGCCACCCGGCGGTCCCGTTCGGCTCGGGGACGGCACCGCCCGGTCGAGTCAGTCGAGACAGAACTCGTTGCCCTCGATGTCCAGCATCGGGATGCAGGCGTCGTTGCCGTCGTAGAGGGTCTGCACGTGCACCGCGCCGAGCGGGACCAGCCGTGCGCATTCGGCCTCGAGGGCGGCGAGGCGCTCCTCGCCCACGAGGCCGGTGCCGACCCGGACATCGAGGTGGACGCGGTTCTTGGCGGCCTTCCCCTCGGGGACGCGCTGGAAGTACAGGCGCGGGCCGACGCCCGAAGGGTCGCTGCAGGCGAACCACGCGTCGCGCTGCTCGGGCGGCTGCGTGCGCCGGAAGTCGTCCCAGGTGGCGAAGCCCTCCGGCGGCGGCGGGACGACGTACCCCAACACCTCGCACCAGAACCGGGCGAGGCGCTCGGGTTCCGCACAGTCGAAGGTCACTTGGAACTGCTTGATCGCTGACATCGGCGCACCTTACCAGCGCGACCGCAGCGCGCCGCGGTGTTCGGTGGTCCCCGGCTCCTCCGTGCGCGGGGCCGGGCGTCAGTCCGCGTCGGGGAGGGCGTCCTGCGGGGACGGGGCGGGCTTGGTGTGGAGGACTTCGCGGACCTGTTCGGCGGCGCGGAGCATGCTCTCGCTGATGAAGTCGCTGAAGCGGGCGATGTTCTCCAGGCGGGTGGCGGCGGGACTGGTGCGGCCGAGGACGGTGACGCCCTGCCGGGCGGTCGCCGCGACCTGGGCGATGCCGTGGGCGGCGGCGATGGTGGACTGGTACCAGACGTCCTCGTCGACGAAGTAGCGCTCCCGGCGGCGTTCGTCGCGCTCGCGGCGGATCAGCCCCTGGGTTTCGAGGAACGCGATCGCCTTGGAGACGGAGGCGGGGCTGATCTGCAGGCGCTGGACGAGTTCGGCCGCGGTCACGCTGCCGGTGTCGGCGGTGAACAGGCAGGTCAGCACGCGTGCGGTCATCCTGGGCAGGCCCTGGCCCATCAACAGGGTGGTGAAGGTCTCCTCGTACTCGCGCACCGCCTCGTCGTCGGGCCCGCGCCCCCGGACGGCCTGTCCCGGCGGCGGGCCCTGCTTGCGCCGGCGGGCGCGGCGTTCGGTGGCGCGGTGGGCCAGGTCGGCGCGGTAGGCGAGGGGGCCGCCGTTGCGGTCCACCTCGCGCGTGATGGTCGAGGTGGGACGCTCCAGGCGCCGGGCGATCTCCGCGTAGGCGAGGTCGTCGGCCAGCCCCAGGGCGATCTGCTGGCGTTCCTGCTGGGTGAGTCTGCCTCCGGCCACCGCGGTCTCCCTCGCCTCTTCCTCTTGGTCCCGAGGTGGTCAGCATAGCGTTCGTTCTTCAGTCATCGCAACGAGTCGATCATCTGACGTTGCGTTACGTTCACCCTCACTGCAACGAAATAGGGCATCCTAACTGCGAATATGCTGGTTCGGTGCGACGTAGTCATTGCGAGATCATTGAACGCAACGTAGCGTTCTCGATGTCAGAAACAACAGGTCCGCAAGGAGAACGCCATGACCCGCCACCGCACGCCCCAGGCCACCACGCCCTGGACGGGGATGGTCCCCGTCGACGACACCGCCCTGGCCGTCACCGACACCGGCGGCCGCGGCATCCCGGTCGTCTACCTCAACGGCCAGTTCGCCACCCAGGGCTACTGGCGCCGCACCATCGCCGAACTCGGCACCGGCTGGCGGCACCTCACCTACGACGAACGGGCCCGCGGCAGGAAGTCGGGGCGCTCGGCGGACTACTCCTTCGAGGCCGCCGTCCGTGACGTCGACGCCGTCCTGGCGGCCCGGGGCGTCGACCGGGCCGTGGTGGTGGGCTGGTCCTACGGGGCGTTCGTCGCGGCGCACTGGGCCCACCGCAACCCCGGGCGCGCGCTGGGCGCGGTCCTGGTCGACGGTGCCTTCCCGCACGACTGGCTCGACGCCGCGATGGAGGAGCGGATCCGCAAGCAGTTCCGGCAGTGGGGTCGGTTCCTGCCGCTGCTGCGCCCGACCGGGCTCACGCCGCGGATGACCCCCGATCAGATGTCCGACTGCAACATCGAGCTCGGCCGGATCTCCCGCGAGAGCGCGCTCGGCCCCGTGCTGGACGCGATCACCGTCCCGGTGCGGTACGTGGTCGCCTCCGGGTCGTCGCTCGGCAGCCGCGGCGACGAGCAGGAGCGGATCCGCACCAGCCTCGTCGGGGTGACCGGCCGCAACCCGAACATCGAGGTGAGCGCCAAGGTCGCGAGCAACCACGGCGCGATCCTGAAGAAGGACTTCGCCGCCGTCGCGGCCGCCGTCCGGGCGGCCGCAGCACCCCAGCGGGCGCAGCGCTGACGGCCGCCGCCCACCGGCCGGGCGCTGGCCGGACGTCAGGCGAACCCACCTCGCCCCTGACGGCCGCGCGCCCGGGCCCGGAGCGCCTGCCCGCCCGCCGTCGCCGGGCCTCAGCTCGCCGCCGCGCGGGTGAGCAGCGCCGCCAGCGCCGGGCGGGAGTGGATGCCGGCCTTGCGGTAGATGGCCGACACGTGGGTCTCCACCGTGCGGCGGCTCAAGTAGAGGTGCTGGGCGACAGCCTGGTTGCTCAGGCCCTGGGCCACCAGGCCGGCGATCTCCAGCTCGCGCGTGGTCAGCTCGGCGAGCGGCGCGGGGAGGCGGTCCACCGTGCGGAGGCCGACCGGGCCGGCGGGCTCCAGCAGTAGCCGCGCACCCCCCTCCGCGGCGAGCCGCCGCCCTCGGTCCGTCCGCGCGCCGGCCCCGGCCGGATCGCCGGCCGCGTGCGCCGCGCCGGCGCCCGCCAGCAGCGACCGGGCCTGCCCCAGCAGGGCCCCGCAGGACGCGTACTCCTGCGCGGCCGCGTCCAGCAGTCGCACGGCCTCGCCGTGCGCGCCCCGGTGCCGGGCCACTGCCGCGCGGGCCCGCAGGGCCGCGCCGCGCTGGCCGGCCAGGTCCAGGCGGTCGGCCTCGTGCGCGGCCTGCTGCGCCCACCGCTCCGCCTGCTCCACCCGGCCGAGGGCCAGGCCGGCCTGCACCAGGGTCTCCAGCAGCCAGGGCCGGACCGAAGGCTGCACGCGCGGCAGTCGCGCCCCGCCGCCCGCCGCCTGGATCACCTCCAGCGCCCGCACCGGGTCTCCGCAGGCCAGCGCGGTGCGCCCGAGCATCGTGCGCGCCGTGGTGGCCCACCAGCCGTCGGCGTTCCCCGCCACTGCCACCGCCTCCTGCGCGGTGGCCAGCGGTCCCGGACCGTCCGGCGCGCCGGTCAGGAGCCGGACCGGCTGACCCACCGACAGGACGAAGGCGAGCAACTCCCCGCCGCCGAACGACCGGGCGAGGAACTCCGCCTCCTCCGCGGCCTCCGCCGCCGGGCCCAGCCGGCAGCACTGCGCGTGCACGAAGGCCAAGGCGGTCAGCAGGTGCGGCTGCAGGTACCGCTGACCGCTGCCGCGGGCCAGCTCCAGCCCGCGCTCGGCATGGCGGACCGCCTGCGGGTGGCGGTCCAGGAACGCCTCGCTCCAGGCGAGCCAGGTCAGTGCCTCCCCGGAGCCGGCCAGCGCCGGATCGGGCATCGCGTCCACCGCCTCGGCCGCCGCGTCGGCGAGCCGGCGCGCTTCGGCCGTCCGCCCGCCGTAGGCCCCGGCCAGCGCGGACAGGGCCAGCACCAGGGCCGCTCCGGCCCGGTCGCCCTCGCGCTCGGCGGTGGCGAGCGCGGCTGCCAGCGGCTCGCGTGCCGCGGCGGGGGCGCCTGCCAGGAGCCCGGAGAGTCCGAGCGCCGCGCCCAGTTGCACCGCCTGCCGCGGGGGCGGCGCGGGCGTGCGGGCCAACTCGGTTCGCAGCAGCACGTCCAGCCGGGGCGAGCGGCCGAGCTGGAGCTCCAGCAGCGCGCAGAGCGCGGTCGCCTCGGCCCGCACCGCCGGCTCGGTGTCCGGCTCGCCGATCACCGCGTGCAGCAGCGCGCGGCTCTCCCGCGGGTGCCCGGTCACCCCCTCGGCCCTGGCCCGGGCCAGCTGCAGCCGTGCGCGGCGCCCGGCCGGCTCGCCGTGCTGCGGCCAGATCCGCAGGACCACCGCGAGCAGCTGGGCGGCGGTCGCGGGGGCGGTCCCGGCGAGCCGGTCCGCCGCGGTGCAGAGCACCGCGACCGTCTCGGCGTCCCAGCCGCTCAGCGAGCGCGCCAGGTGGTGCGCGCGCTCCACCGGCGAGGCGCCGTGCCGGGCCAGGTCGGCCGCTGCCAGCCGGTGCACCTCGATCCGGCGATCGGCGGGCATGTCCTCGTACACCAAGGTGCGCAGCACCGGGTGGCGCAGCGCCCAGCGCCCACCGGGCCCTGGTCGGATCAGCTCGTTCCGCGCCAACCAGCTGAGCTCCGCGCCGAGTTCGGGGCCCTCGGACAGGCCCAGGGCCCGCGCGAGCAGGGGTGTGGTGGCCTGGTCGCCGAGCACCGCCACCGCTTGCACCAGCGACAGTCGACGTTCGGTCAGTGCGGACAGCTCGTCCAGCAGCAGTGCGCCGAGCCAACTCGGCACTCCGGCCGGGTCGGGGAACGCGACCGGGGCGACGGGGCCGAGCACGCCGGGCAGTTGACTGCCGGCCCGGTGGGCGTGGAGCAGGGCGAGCAGGTACAGCGGGTTGCCCTCGCCCGCCGTGTACAGCTCGCGGGCCAGGTGGCGCGGTACCCCGGCCGCGAGCCCGGCCAGCGCCTCCGGTTCGGGGAGCGGCCCGAGTGCCAGCCGCAGCACGGCGGCGCCGTCCGCGCCCCGGCTCAGGGTGGCGGCCAGCGCGGTCGGGGTCTGCCGGCCCCGCCGGGCCAGCACCAGCAGCAGTCGCCCGCGGACGGGATGGCGCACCAGGTGCGCGATCAGCTCCTGGGAGGCGGCGTCGGCCCAGTGCACGTCGTCCAGCAGCATCACCAGGCCCGGCCCGCGACGGCAGAGCCGGGAGAGCGCCTCGGCCACCGCGCGGTGCAGGCCGAACCGGTCCGCCCGAACGGGCATTCGGCCGGTCCCCAGCAGGGCCGGGGCGGCTGCGGCGAGCAGGTCCGCCGGCAGGGCGGTGTGCAGCTCGGCGTCGGCGAACGCATCGGCCGTGAGCTGGAAGGGGAGGTGCTGCTCGCCCTGGGTGGCCCGCCCGCGCAGCACCGTCAGGCCGGCCCGCCCGGCGAGTGCGGCCACCTCGGCGAGCAGCCGGCTCTTGCCGATCCCGGCCTCGCCGGTGACGTCCAGGACGGCGGGCCCGCCGTCGCTGCCGAGCTCGGCGAGCGCTGTCGTGACCAGTGCGACCTCGCGCGCGCGGCCGACCAGCGCGGGCCGGTCCAGGTCAGCCATCGGCACAGCTCCACGCCGCCCTTCGTTCCGCTCCGCGCACGTCGGGGCAGATGTCGGCGCGGGTACCAGTGCCGTGACTCTAGTCGTCGGCGGGCGATCGGCGTGACGGTTCAACAGCTGGAATGAATTGTTCAACTGAGGCTTCGTGCAGCCCCATTGGTACCAGTGCAGGTGAGCCTCCGGGGGTCCGATCCAGGACGGACGCGCGGGGCGGTGCGAGTCCGCCCGGTTCATAAGCTGAAATGAATGGCTGTCAAGCTCTCGCGCACGTAGTTCCGTACGTGTGGCACGTAGGCCCTCCCGACCCCGACTGCGTGCGCGCACGGATGCCCCGGAACGGCCCGCCCTGACATGGTCGGTCTCGCGGCGCCCGGCCCCGAGTCGCTCTCGGGGTGCCAACCGACCTGCGGTGAAAGGTCCCTGCTGCGCGCGAGCGGGATCCGGGGGCGCCGCCACGCATCGTTCCCGATCCGAGAGGACACGCCATGTCCCACCTTGCCCTGCGGGCCAACGCCGACAGTGCGTTGGCCGCCGTCCCGATCGTCGCGCCGGGCGGCACCGAGTTCGGCGGTGTCGCCCCCGCGATGTCCACCCCCGCCACGGTGCTGGTCGGTGCCCAGCTCGCGGTGGTGGCCATCGGCGCCTTCGCCGCCGGCTACGCGCTGGCCGGCGGCACCGGCCCGCACCCGCAGTAGTCCCCCCGAAGGAGTGAACAGCATGTCCGCACTTGCCCAGCGTCTCAATGACCACCAGGAGTTGGCGCAGCTGTCGATCCGCGCCGACCGGGCCGTCGAGCGCGATGCGCTCGCGCCGACCATGTCGACGCCCGCGATCGTGCTGGTCGTCGCCGTGGTGACGTTCGGTGCCGGCTACGCGGCCGCGGCCGGCACCGGCCCGCACCCGCAGTGAGGCCGGCGGGCCCACCGCCGACCCCGGCCCCGGGCCTGCATCCGCTCCGCGCACCGAAGGAGGTCCCGTGATCCCGACTCTCGCACAACGCACCAATGCCATCGCCGAGTTGAAGCTCCTGTCGATCCAGGCGGGGGAGCTCGCCGAGCTCAGCGGCAGCGGCACGGCGATCAGCGGGCCGAGCTTCGTCTCGATGGTCTACATCGGCTGCCCCGTGACCGCCGGCGGCACCGACCCGCACCCGCAGTAAGGAGTGACCATGACCCCGACCCTTGTCCAACACATCAACTCGAAGACCGAGTTGGCGACCCTGCCGATCCGGTCGGGCGAGTTCGCCGACCGCGGTGACACCGTGCCGACGATGTCCACCCCCGCCGTCGTGGCCGGGGCGTTCGTGACCGTGGTGGCCTTCGCCGCCGGTGTCGCCTACGCCCAGGCCGGCGGGACCGGCCCGCACCCGCAGTAACCCGCGCGGGGTGCGCGGGCGGGCTCCGGCCCACCCGCGCACCCCGGCCCTCCCCACGCCAGCAAGCCCCGCCCCGTCGGAGGAGCGATGACCGACCTGTCCGTCCGTGCCGGGACCGCAGCGGTACCGGCGCCGCCGCCCGAGCCGCCGCCCGCGCCCGAGGCCGCCCCTGCCCCCAACGCCCCTGTCCCCGCGCCCGCACCCGCCGCAGCGCTCACCTTCCGGCAGACGCTCGCCGCCCTGTCCGGCCACCTGCGCCCGCACCGCGGTGAACTCGCCCTGGCCTGCACCCTGCTGGTGCTCTCCGGAGTGGCCGGCCTGCTGGAGCCGCTGGTGGTGCGCGACCTGCTGAGCGCGTTCGGCGCGCACCACTCGCTCGGCACCAGCCTCGGCCGGCTGATCGGCCTGGTGCTCGGCAGCGCCGTGGTGCTGGCCGTCGGCAACTTCCTGCTGCTGCGGGCCGCCGAGGGCGTGGTGCTGGCCGGCCGCAAGGCACTGGTCGCCCAGGTGCTGCGGCTGCCGATGGGGGTGATGCGCCGTCAGCAGCCCGGCGACCTGCTGGCCCGGGTGGCGGGGGACACCAGCCTGCTGCGCCAAGTGGTCACCCAGACCTTGGTGCAGGCGCTCACCGGCGTGGTCACCGTGGTCGGCACCCTGGTCCTGATGGGCGTGGTGGACCTCGTGCTGCTGGCCGTCACGCTCGGCGTGGTGGGGGTGCTCGGCACCGTGGTCGGGGTGCTGATGCCCAGGATCCGCAAGGCCGCACTCGCCGCGCAGACCTCGGTCGGGTCGATGGCCGGCTCGCTGGAGCGGGCGCTCGGCTCGTTCACCACCGTCAAGGCCTCCGGCGCCGAGGCCTGGGAGGCCGAGCGGATCGGCGCCGATGCCGAGGCCGCCTACCGGGAGGGCGTCGCGCTGGCCCGGTCCACCTCGCTGACCGGCACCACCGCCGGGCTGGCGGTCCAACTCGCCTTCCTGGTCGTGCTCGGCGTCGGCGGAGCCCGGGTCACCGGCGGCGCCATTTCGCTGGCCACCCTGGTCGCCTTCCTGCTCTACGTGCTCTACCTGGCCCAGCCGGTGCTCTCCCTGGTCAACGTCGGCACCTACTTCCAGGCGGCCCGCGCCGCGGTGCAGCGGATCGCCGAGGTGTCCGGGCTGCCGGTGGAGCCGGGCACCGGGGTGTCGGCGGCTGCCGGCAGCCCGGCACCCGCCGCCGTCACCTTCGAGTCCGTCGGGTTCCGCTACCCCGAGCGGTCCGGCGCCGCGCTGGCCGGGGTGAGCCTGCACATCCCCGCCACCGGCCTGACCGCGCTGGTCGGCCCGTCCGGGGCGGGCAAGACCACCATGCTCAGCCTGATCGAGCGGTTCCACCAGCCCGAGCGCGGCCGGATCCTGCTGGACGGCCGGGACGTGGCCGACTGGCCGCTGCCCGAGCTGCGCGCCGCGATCGGCTACGTCGAGCAGGACGCCCCGGTGCTGGCCGGCACGCTGCGGGAGAACCTCTGCTACGCGGCGCCCGGTGCCGGCGACGCCGACCTGGCCGAGGCCCTGCGGGTGACCGGGCTGGACGGGCTGGTCGAGCGGCTCGGCAGTCTGGACGCCGAGATCCTGCACCGCGGCAGCTCGTTGTCCGGCGGTGAGCGCCAGCGCATCGCCATCGCCCGGGCCCTGCTGCGCCGACCCCGGCTGCTGCTGCTGGACGAGGCCACCTCCCAACTGGACGCCGTCAACGAGGCCGCGCTGCGCGGGGCGGTCCGGGACCTGGCCACCCGGACCACCGTGGTCGTGGTGGCCCACCGCCTCTCCACCGTGCAGGAGGCGGACCGGATCGCGGTGCTGGAGGACGGGAGGCTGCGCGCGGTCGGCCGGCACGCCGAACTGCTGCACCAGGACGCGCTGTACGCCGAGCTGGTGGCCAACCAACTGCTGCACTGAGCGGTTTCGACCCGAGAGGAGTCCCGTGTCCCTTCCCCTGCGACGACGCCTGCGCCAGGCCCTGGCGGCCTGCACGGCGCCACCCACGGTGAGCCGGGCCGGCGCGCTGGCGCTGAGCGAGCGGCTGAGCGCGGTCACCCACCTGGTGGCCGGCCTGGAGTACCTGCGGGCCCCGGAGGACCGCGAGTTCGGCGGCTGCAACGACTGGACGGTGCTGCGCGAGGCCTACCGGAACTGGCCCGCCCCACTGCGCCGGGCGATGGAGCTGGTCGGCGACCGGCGCACCACCAAGGCGCTGCACCTGGCCCGGATCGGCGCGGCGGCGGCGCTGTTGACCCCGCTGCGCGGGCGCGGCCGGGTGGTGGCGGGCGCGGTGCTGTCCGGCACCTCCCTGGTGCTCTACCCCCGGCACATCTACGGGACCGACGGGGCCGACCAGGTCTCGGCCCTGGTCTCCACGGTCACCACGGTGGCCCGCGCCGGTGAGCGGCACCCCGAACTGGTCGACGCCTGCCTGTGGTTCGTCTCGGCGCAGTCGGTGCTGTCGTACGCCGTGTCCGGCTGGGTGAAGGTGACCAGCCGGACCTGGCGCAGCGGCGAGGCGCTGCCCGGGATCATGCGCACCCACTCCTACGGTGACCGCGAGGTATGGGAGTTGACGAAGCGTCACCCGCGCGCGGCGCATGCACTCGGCAGCGCGGTGCTGGCCCTGGAGTGCGCGTTCCCGGCGGTCTTCCTGCTCGGTGGGCGGCCGGCCCCGGCGATGGTCGGCTCGGCGCTGGCCTTCCACGGGGTGAACGCCCGGGTGATGGGGCTGGGACGGTTCCTCTGGTCCTTCGCCTCGATGCACCCGGCGGTGCTGTACACGGCCGGACCGCGGCGGCGCGCCGACGGGGCGGTGCGGCACGACACCTTCCCGCTGGTGGCCGCCGGGGTGCTCGGCGCGGGCTGGGCGGCCGCGCTGGCCGCGGCGGCCCGGCGCCGCCGGGTGGTCGAACGCGGCTGGGGCGACGAGGAGTCGATCACCACCTCGACCGGCAGCAGGCTGGCCTTCCGGCGCCGTGCGCAGGCGGGCGAGGGGCGTCCGGTGCTGGTGCTGGAGAGCGGTCTGGCCGCACCGGCCGAGCTGTGGGAGTGGCTCGCCGCGGCGCTCGCCGAGCGGTACACCGTGGTGACCTACCAGCGGGCCGGGCTGGGCCGCAGCCGGTACACCCGGCCGGCCGACGAGTTCCGGCTGGCCGACGCCGCCGGCGACCTGGCCGAACTGGTGAAGCACGTTTGCGGGGACCGGCCCGCGGTCCTGGTCGGCCACTCGCTCGGCGGGTACCTGGCGGCGCTGGCCGCCGAGCGCCTGCCCGGGCACGTCGGCGCGGTCTGCCTGCTCGACTCCAGTCACCCCGGCGAGCTGCGGCGGTCCGACCGGCAGGCCAAGGGCGAGGCCCAACTCACGGCCCTGATGACCCAGGTGCCGCCGTCGCTCGGTCTGGGCCTGGGCAGCCTGCTGCGCAAGCCCGACTGGGCGGCGCACCTGCCCGGCCCGGTCCGGGCGCAGGCGCAGGCGCAGTACCGGGACCGTCGGCTGTGGGCCGCCGCCCACCGCGAATGGCGCGCCGTGGTCCGGGAGTTCCGCGGCCACGACGGGTCGCTGCCGCGGCTCGGGGTGCCGCTGCTGGTGGTCACGGCCGGTCGGTCGGCCCAGAAGGACCCGGTCCAGTTGGACCTGCAGCGCGAGTTCGCCGGCTCGGCGGCGAGCGCGCGGTTCCACGTGCTGGACGGGGCGGACCACAACGAGATCCTGGGCCACCCGCAGGCAGCGGCACGGGTGGCCGCACTGGTGGCGGCGTTCGTCGCGGAACAGGTGGAGGGCAGCGGTGACGAGCAGGCGCACTGAGCGCGGTGGGGCCGGACCGGGCACCTGGCTGGTGCTGGGCACGCTCGCGGCCTGGTTCACGGCCACCGTGAGCTGCCAGCACCCGCAGCAGTCGTTCGACCGGCTGCGGGACTACGACCGACTGGGGGCGCTGCTGCCGAACTGGCGGTTCTTCGCGCCGGAGCCCGCCCAGCACGACTTCCACCTGCTGCACCGGGTGCTGTCGGCCGCCGACGAACCGTCGCCCTGGCTGCAGACCACCGAGGTGACCCCGCGGGCCTGGGTGCAGGCCGTCTGGTTCCCCGGCCGTCGGCGGGAGAAGGCGATGTTCGACCTGTGCGTGGAGGTGCTCACACTGATGGGCCGCGGACAGGACGTCACCCGCTACCCGGCCTACCGGCTGCTGCGCGACCGGGTGGCCCGCCGGGTATGGACGGACCACGCGGCCGGTGCGCCCCCGCAGGGCTTCCAGTTCCTGATCGCCCGGGCCGCCGGGTACGACCAGGAGGCGGAACCGGACTACGTGTTCGTCTCGCCGTTCGTCCCGCTGGAGCCCACCCGGGCGGACCGGTCGGCGCACGCGGCGGCGGTGGCGCGGTGACGGTGGACGCGGTCGTGGTGGGCGCCGGCCCGAACGGGCTGGCCGCCGCCCTCACCCTGGCCGGCGCCGGGCTGCGGGTCGAGCTGTACGAGGCGGCCGACACCGTGGGCGGCGGCTGCCGGACGGCGCAACTCACCCTGCCCGGCTTCCAGCACGACGTGTGCGCGGCCGCCCATCCGATGGCGATGGCCTCGCCGTTCTTCCGCGCCTTCGACCCGGCCGCGCACGGGGTGGAACTGCTGCAGCCCGAGGTGGCCTACGCGCACCCCCTGGACGGCGGCCGGGCCGGGCTCGCCTGGCGCTCGCTGGCGCGCACCGCGGCCGGTCTCGGGGCCGACGGACCGGCCTGGCGCACGCTGTTCGAGCCGCTGGTGCGGCGCTGGACCGGGCTCGCGGCGCTGGCCGGCTCGGACCTGCGCTCGCTGCCCGCCGACCCGCTCACCGCGCTGCGGCTGGCGCTGCGCACGGCCGAGCAGGGCAGCGCACTGCGGGCCGTGCGGTGGCGGGACGAGCCGGCGCGGGCCCTGTTCGCGGGGGTGGCGGCGCACGCGATGCGGCCGCCCGGCTCGCCCGCGACGGCGGCGGTCGGGCTGGTGCTCGGCACCCTGGCGCACGCGGTCGGCTGGCCGGTGGTGCGCGGCGGCAGCCAGCGCCTCGCGGACGCGCTGGCGGCGGAGCTGGTGGCCCGGGGCGGGGTGGTGCACACCGGGCACCGGGTGCACAGCCTGCGCGAGCTGCCGCCGGCCCGGGCGGTGCTGCTGGACGTGGCCCCGCCCGCGCTGGCCGAACTGGCGGCGGGTCGGCTGACGGACCGCTACGCACGGGCGCTGCGGGCCGCGCCCCCGGGGCCGGCGGCGTGCAAGGTGGACTACGCGCTGTCCGGACCGGTGCCGTGGGCCGCGCCCGGCTGCGAGCTGGCCGGGACGCTGCACCTGGTGGGCGGCCGGGCCGAGGCCGTGGCCGCCGAGCGGGAGGTGCGCCGGGGGCGGCACCCCGCGCAGCCGTTCGTGCTGGTGGTGCAGCCGGGGGTGGTGGACCCGGGGCGGGCACCGGCGGGGCGGCACACGCTCTACGCGTACGCGCACGTGCCGCACGGGTCGACGCTGGACCTGGGGGAGGCGGTCACGGCACAGGTGGAGCGGTTCGCGCCCGGGTTCCGGGACGTGGTGCTGGCCCGGCACGTGGTCCCGGCGGCGGAGCTGGGCCGGCACAGCCCGAACTGCCCGGGCGGATCGATCGGCGGCGGCCCGCTCTCGCTGTGGCACACCGCACTGCGGCCCGTCCCGCGCCCGGACCCGTACCGCACCCCGCTGCCCGGGGTCTACCTCTGCTCCGCGGCCACCCCGCCGGGACCCGCGGTGCACGGCATGTGCGGGGTCCACGCCGCGCACCGCGCGCTGCGCCAGCGGTTCGGCATCCGCCCGGCGGCGCTGCTGGCGGACGGTGGACAGCTCCGGCCCGTCGGATGAGCCGGGCGCACTGGTCCGTTCGGGGGTGCGGCCAACGGTCGTTCGTGTGCGTCGTCATCGATCGGCGCCCCGGTGGACCTATACCTGACCCATGGCACAGACCAAAGAGTTGCAACTGCACGAGCTCGACGTCGCCTGGATCCTCGCGCTGTGGAAGGCGATCCACGGCGGGGACCCCTCTCCCGAGGTCGACGGGTCGGCGGTGCTGGCCGCCGCCGCGCTCGCGAGCCAGCTCGCGGCCACCCACGGCAGCGGTTCGCTGACCTTCGCCCAGCTCCAGCAGCGGCTCGGCGAAGTCGGTATCGAGGTCACCCGCGGTGACGCGCCGAAGGCGGAGGCGCTGCACGTCGACGAGCCGCACCCGGTTTCGCCGACGCGGCAGTACTGCTTCCGCTACAACGGCGACCGGATCTGCGTCGACGTGCCGCGACCAAAGGCTTTCACCGACGCGTAGTCGCGGCGCGCAGCAGGGGCCCCTCGCCCACGGGCGCGGGGCCCCTGC
>NZ_JBHYKG010000187.1:0-16418 GCF_042741245.1 Kitasatospora sp. NPDC058965 | reverse complement strand
TCGTGGTGCCGTCGGGGTGGACCACTGCGGGTGCGGGGTGCCCGGCGCTGGCCAGGGCGCACCGGCCGGACACCGGGTCGTAGCGCGGGCCGCCCATCGGGTTTCGTGCTGCTCAGCCGATCCGGTCCAGGATCAGCGGGGTGCGGGTGTACTCGGTGCCCGCCGGGGAGACCGCGATGCCGCCCTCCAGGGCCGCCGTCGCGTACGCGAAGCGCTCAGGGGTGTCGGTGTGCAGGGTGAGCAGCGGCTGGCCGGCGGTGACGGTGTCGCCGGGCTTGGCGTGCATCTCGACGCCCGCGCCCGCCTGCACCGGGTCCTCCTTGCGGGCCCGGCCCGCACCCAGGCGCCAGGCGCAGACGCCGACGGCGTAGGCGTCCAGGGCGGTGAGCACGCCGGAGGCCGGGGCCGGGATCACGTGCTGCTCGCGGGCCACCGGGAGCGGGGCGTCCACGTCGCCGCCCTGGGCGGCGATCATCCGCCGCCAGTGGTCCATCGCCGAGCCGTCGCGCAGCGCGTCGGCGGGGTCCTTGCCGGTGACGCCGGCCGCCGCGAGCATCTCGCGGGCCAGCGCCACGGTCAGCTCGACCACGTCCGCCGGGCCACCGCCCGCCAGCACCTCGACCGACTCGCGGACCTCCAGCGCGTTGCCCGCGGTCAGACCGAGCGGGGTGGACATGTCGGTCAGCAGCGCCACCGTGTTCACCCCGGCGCCGCGGCCCAGGCCCACCATGGTGCGGGCCAGCTCCTGGGCGTCCGGCAGGTTCTTCATGAACGCGCCGGAGCCGACCTTGACGTCCAGCACCAGGGCGCCGGTGCCCTCGGCGATCTTCTTGGACATGATCGAGGAGGCGATCAGCGGGATCGCCTCCACCGTGCCGGTGACGTCGCGCAGCGCGTAGAGCTTCTTGTCGGCCGGCGCCAGCCCGTCGCCCGCCGCGCAGATCACCGCGCCGGTGGTGCGCAGCACGTCCATCATCTCGTCGTTGCTCAGCAGTGCCCGCCAGCCCGGGATGGACTCCAGCTTGTCCAGGGTGCCGCCGGTGTGGCCCAGGCCCCGGCCGGACAGCTGCGGCACGGCCGCGCCGCAGGCGGCCACCAGCGGGGCCAGCGGCAGGGTGATCTTGTCGCCCACGCCGCCGGTGGAGTGCTTGTCCGAGGTCGGCACGCCGAGCGCGGCGAAGTCCATCCGGACGCCCGAGCGGATCATCGCCTCGGTCCAGCGGCCGATCTCGCGCAGGTTCATCCCGTTCAGCAGGATCGCCATGGCCAGCGCGGACATCTGCTCGTCCGCCACCTCGCCGCGGGTGTAGGCGTCGATCACCCAGTCGATCTGATCATCGGTCAGCTCGCGGCGGTCACGCTTGGCGGTGATGACGGAGATGACGTCCATGGGGTTACTCCAACGGGCTCGGAAGCGACGCGAGGGGCGGCCACTGCTCGGCCGCCCCTCACCTCACTCTACGCGCGTCAACCCGCACGCCGCTACCCCGACTTGCCCGTTCCGGGAACCGGCCTACAACCGCTCCGGGCCGAACGCGTCCGGCAGCACCTCGGTCATCGGCCGGATCCCCGAGGGCAGCTCCACCAGCAGCTCCGGTCCGCCGTGCTCCCACAGCAGCTGCCGGCACCGCCCGCACGGCATCAGCGGCTGCCCGGCCCCGTCCACGCAGGTGAACGCGACCAGCCGGCCGCCACCGCCCGCGTGCAGCGCCGAGACCAGTCCGCACTCGGCGCACAGGGCCAGCCCGTACGAGGCGTTCTCCACGTTGCAGCCGGTCACCACGCGCCCGTCGTCCACCAGGGCGGCGGCGCCCACCGGGAACTTGCTGTACGGGGCGTAGGCCCGGGACATCGCGTCCCGGGCCGCCGCGCGCAGCGCCTCCCAGTCGGGGGCCTGCTGTCGGTCCGTCACTTGCCCTGGCCCTTGCGGTAGACCTGGCCGTCCGCCTTCGGCGGGCGCAGCCGCTGGGTGGCCAGCGCCAGCACCACCAGGGTGATGATGTACGGGGTCGCCTGGATGATCGGCACCTGCACGCTGTCGGTGGTGGCGAACCAGGCGGCCAGGCCGCCCGCCACCACCAGCGCGACCACGCCGGCGACCAGCTTGCGCCGGTAGAACTGCCACAGCGCGAACAGCGCCAGCGCGATCGCCACGATCAGCACCAGGTCGTGCACCGCCGCCTGGTCGCGCAGCTGCAGGCTGTCGGTGAAGCCGAACAGGCCGGCACCCATCGCCAGGCCGCCCGGCATCCAGTTGCCGAAGATCATCGCGGCCAGACCGATGAAGCCGCGGCCGCCGGTCTGCCCGTCCTTGTAGAAGTGCGCCAGCACGAGGGACAGGTAGGAGCCGGCCAGGCCCGCGAAGGCGCCCGAGGCGACCACCGCGTAGTACTTGTACTTGTAGACGTTGACGCCCAGCGACTCGGCCGCGGTCGGGTTCTCGCCGCAGGAGCGCAGCCGCAGGCCGAAGGTGGTGCGCCAGAGCACGAAGTAGCTGACCACCAGCAGCGCCGCCGCGAAGATCGTCACCACCGAGAGGTTGGTGATCAGACCCGCCAGGATGCCCGCGACGTCCGAGACCAGGAACCAGTGGTGGCTCTCCACGGTCTGCAGCCACGAGGACAGGCCGGGGACGGTGACCTGCGGCAGCGGATCGGCCGGCGGGGACTGGTTGGCGCCCGCGCCGAAGGCCACGTAGTCCTTGTAGTAGATCTTGTTGACGTAGGCGCAGATGCCGGGGATCAGGATGTTGATGCCCACGCCGGAGACGATGTGGTCGACCCCGAAGGTCACCGTGATGACCGCGTGCAGCAGGCCGCCGAGCGCGCCGCCCGCCATCCCGGCCAGCACGCCGACCCACGGGTTGACCAGGTAGCCGGCCCAGGCGCCGCAGAAGGTGCCGGCCACCATCATGCCTTCGAGGCCGATGTTGACCACGCCCGCGCGCTCGGACCACAGACCGCCGAGGCCGGCCATGCCGATCGGCACGGCGGCGCTGAGCGCGGCCTCCACCTGGCCGGAGGAGGTCAGGCCGTGGTTGCCGGTGACCGCGGCCACAGCCGAGAAGAGCACCAGGGCGCCGGCCAGCAGCAGCAGCATGACCGGCCAGGAGAGCTTGCCACGGCGCTTGCCGCTGCCGATGGGCTTGTTGAGGTTCGGGCTCAGCAGTCGCTTGCCGAACTCGGTGGTGAAGTTGCTGCTCACGCGGCGACCTCCTTCTTGGCGGCCGCGGCGGCCTGAGCGGCGAGCTGGGCGCCGACCTTCTGCTGCTGGCGCTTGAGGCCGTAGCGGCGCACCAGCTCGTAGGCGACGACCACGCAGATGACGATGGTGCCCTGCATGACGGCGACGATCTCCTGCGGGAAGTCGCCCTTCAGCGGCAGCTGCTGGCCGGTCACGTCGAGGAAGGACCAGAGCAGCGCCGCGAACGCGATCCCGATCGGGGTGTTGCGGCCCAGCAGCGCGATCGCGATGCCGGTGAAGCCCAGGCCCGGCTGGAAGTTCTGGCCGTAGTAGTGCGCGGACTGCAGCAGGTCGGGCATGCCGATCAGGCCGGCCAGCGCACCCGAGACCACCATGCTGGTGAGCACCATGCGCTTCACGTTGACGCCGCTGGCCTTGGCCGCCTCCTCGCTGCGGCCGGTGGCCCGCAGGTCGAAGCCGAACCGGGTGCGGTTCAGGGTGAGCTGGAAGGCCACCCCGATCAGCACGGCGATGATCACGAAGCCGTAGACCTGGCCGCCCTGCGTGTTGAAGAAGAAGAAGTTGCTCGACGGGGCCATCGGGTTGGTCTGGATGCTGTTCGAGGTGCTGCTCTTCTCCGGCGCGAAGACCCCGGGCACCAGCAGCAGCGCGATCACCGCACTGGCGATGTAGTTCAGCATGATCGTCGAGACGACCTCGCTGACCCCGCGCGCCGTCTTCAGCACACCGGCCACCGCCGCCCACAGGCCGCCGACCAGCATGGCGACGATCAGCAGCAGCGGGATCTCCAGGAAGGAGGGCAGGTCGACCTCGGCGCCGACGAAGGCGGCGAAGAGGGCGGCGAGCCGGTACTGGCCGTCGGCACCGATGTTGAACTGGTTCATCCGGAAGCCGAAGGCCACCGCGATACCGGCGATGAAGTAGGTGGTCGCCTTGTTGATGGTGAGCACCTGGGCGTCCGAGGCCGACCCGTACGTCCCCATGATGTTGAAGGCCTGGAACGGGTCGCGACCCGACACGGCGAGCAGGATCGAGCAGATCGCCAGGGAGATGACGACGGCCAGCACCGGCGCCGCCAGGCTCAGGGCCACCTTCTCCCAGTCGATCCGCTGCAGCCGGCCGCGCTTGGCCGGTTCGGTCGAAGTGGTCATGTCGGTCACTCCCCCGCCTGCGCCTCGTCGGCGGCGGCGTCAGCAGCGGTGTCGGCAGGTGCGTCTGATGGTGCGTCGGTGGCGGCGTCGGCGGTCTCGCCGCCCGGCGCGTCGCTCCGGCCGAGCTCCTCGGCGGCGATCACGGCCGCCTCGGCGAGCGCGGTCTCGTCGGACTCGATGTGCCCGGAGGCGGCACCGGTCATCGCGGTGCCCAGGTCCTCGGCGGTCACGGTGGCCGGGTCGGCCTCGGCGACCAGCCGGCCGCGGTAGATCACCCGGATGAAGTCGGACAGGCCGATCAGCTCGTCCAGGTCGGCCGAGATCAGCAGGACCGCCAGGCCGGCGCGCTGGGCGACCCGGATCTGCTCCCAGATCTGCGCCTGGGCGCCGACGTCCACGCCGCGGGTCGGGTGGGCGGCGATCAGCAGCTTCGGGTTGTGGCTCATCTCGCGGCCGACGATCAGCTTCTGCTGGTTGCCGCCGGAGAGCGAGGCCGCGGTGACCTCGATGCCGGGGGTGCGGACGTCGTACTCCTCGACGATCCGCAGGGTGTCCTTGCGGGCCGCGGCCGGGTCCAGCCGGAAGCCCTTGGAGTTGGGGTCCTCGGTGACGTGGCCCAGGATCCGGTTCTCCCAGAGCGGGGCCTCCAGCAGCAGGCCGTGCCGGTGCCGGTCCTCGGGGATGTAGCCGATGCCGGCCTCGCGGCGGGCCCGGGTGAGCGCACCGGTCAGGTCCTTGCCGTCCAGCGCCACGGTGCCGGCGGTCAGCGGCAGCATCCCCATGATCGCCTCGACCAGCTCGGCCTGGCCGTTGCCCTCGACACCGGCGATGCCCAGCACCTCGCCCTTGCGGATGGTGAGCGAGACGTCGTCCAGCACCACGCGCTCGATGCCCTCGGCGTCCGGCTTGGAGATCCGCAGGCCCTCGACCTTGAGCATCTCCTCGCTGGTCACGGTGGACTCGCGGGTCTCGGGCGAGGGCAGCTCGCTGCCGACCATCATCTCGGCCAGCTGGCGGGCCGTCACCTGCTGCGGGTCGGCGTCGCCGACCGTGGTGCCGCGGCGGATCACCGAGATCGCGTCGGCCACCGAGAGCACCTCGTGCAGCTTGTGCGAGATGAAGATGACGGTGACGCCCTCGGCCTTGAGCTCGCGCAGGTTGTCGAAGAGCGCGTCGACCTCCTGCGGCACCAGCACCGCGGTGGGCTCGTCCAGGATCAGGATCCGGGCGCCGCGGTACAGCACCTTGAGGATCTCCACGCGCTGCCGCTCGGCCACGCCGAGGTCCTCGACCAGCGCGTCCGGGCGCACCTGGAGGCCGTACTGCTCGGAGATCTCCATGATCTTGGCCCGGGCCCTGCCGCCGATCCCGTACAGCTTCTCGCCGCCCAGGACCACGTTCTCCAGCACCGTGAGGTTGTCCGCCAGCATGAAGTGCTGGTGCACCATGCCGATGCCGCGGGCGATCGCGTCGCCGGGGCTGGTGAACTCCGCCTGCTCCCCGTTGATGGCGATGGTGCCCTCGTCGGGGCGCTGCATGCCGTAGAGGATCTTCATCAGGGTGGACTTGCCGGCGCCGTTCTCACCCATCAGGGCGTGCACGGTGCCGCGTCGCACGGTGAGGTTGATGTCGTGGTTGGCGACCACGCCGGGGAAGCGCTTGGTGATGCCGCGCAGCTCGACGGCCGCGGTCGCCGTCCCCGCGCCGGGGTTGCCTCCCTTGCTCGGGGAGGGGGTGGAAGCGGTGATGGCGATCTCCTGATGGTCGGCAGGCGCTTCGTTGCGCTGGGGGGAGGGCCGGGTGTCACGGGGGCCGGTCACAGCCCCGGGGAACGGGAGAGGCCCGGCGGAGTGCGCTCGCGCGCGACCCACCGGGCCCCTCCCCTGAAACGCTGGTACTGCTGGTGACGTGCTGAAGAGCCGAGGATCAGCCGGCCGGCGGCGCGGTCGGGACCGTGGTGGCACCCTGGGTGATCTTCGCAGTGGCGTCGTCCAGCTGCTTCTTGATGTCGTCGATGTGACCACCGGTGGTGGCCAGCGAGACACCGCCCTGCTTCAGGTCGAAGTTCTTCACGCCGGTCAGCGGGCTGCCGGTCTTGACGCTGTTGATGTACGTGTAGACCGCGGTGTCCACGTTCTTCACCATCGAGGTGAGGATGCGGTCCTTGTACTTGGCCAGCGCCGGCTGGTTCGCCTGGTCGGAGTCGACACCGATGGCCCAGACGTCCTTGTGGTTGGTGCTCCACTCGGTGTAGACGGCCTCGATCGCGCCGGAGCCGGAGGAGCCGGCCGCCGAGTAGATCACGTCGTCGCCGTTGTCCAGCATGCCCTGCGCGGCCGACTTGCCCTTGGCGGGGTCGGCGAAGCCGGTGAAGTCCGGCGGCGTGGTCAGGTACTTGACGTCGACCTTGATGTTCTGGTCGACCGAGGCGACACCGGCGCGGTAGCCGGCCTCGAACTTCTTGATCAGCTCGGTCTGCACACCGCCGATGAAGCCGACGTGCTTGGTCTTGCTCTTCAGGGCGGCGGCCACGCCGGCCAGGTACGAGCCCTCCTGCTCCGAGAAGGTCAGCGAGGTCACGTTGGACGGCTGGGTGTCGGAGGAGGAGTCGATGATCGCGAACTTGACGTTCGGGTTGGCCTTGGCGACCTTCTCGACCGCGGGCTGGTAGACGAAGCCGACCGCGATGACCGGGTTGAAGCCGGCGGTCACCAGGCTGTTGAGGCGGGCCTCCTTGTCGGCGTCCGACTCGCCCTGCTTGGCCTCGGCCTCGTTGACCGTGACGCCGAGCTGGGCCTTGGCCTTGTCCAGACCACGGGCGGCCGAGTCGTTGAACGACTGGTCACCACGGCCACCGATGTCGTAGGCCATACCGACCTTGAGGCCGGAGCCGGAGGCGCCCGCCGAGGCGGTGGAGTTGTCGGTGCTCTTTGCGCCGCAAGCGGCGAGCGAGGCGATGCCCAGGGAGCCCGAGAGCACCACCGCGGCGAGCTTTACTGAACGGCGCAAGGGAGTATCTCCTTCTTACACACCCGTATGGCGTGGTCTGGCGCCACCGTAACGCGCGTAGAACACGGTTTTATTACGGGGTGCCGAGCCATTCGGGTTGTTATCAAACCGTGGCACAGGGGACACGTCGGACGTCAGTGACGCCCGACGAGCACCCTCGAGTGTCCCACGGCAGCGCCGTTACGGACGTGCATGCTCCAGTGCCAGTGATGTGAAGAGCTCCACGCCGATCCCGATCGCCCGCTCGTCGACGTCGAACCGGCCCTGGTGCAGGTCACGGACGGCGGTCTCGTCCGGCGCCCGCACGCCGAGCCGGGCCAGCGCCCCCGGTGCGTGCTCCAAGTACCAGGAGAAGTCCTCGCCGCCCAGGGACTGCTCCGTCTCCTCCACGACTACGTCACCTTCCACACCGAACTGTCGCGTCATCGCGGTGTCCAGCTGGCTGATCGAGACCGCCTCGTTCACCACCGGCGGGACGCCCCGCTTGTAGTCCAGGCTCCACTTGGCCCGGTGGATTTCGGCCATCTTGCTGACCAGCTCGTGCATCACGTCCGGCGCCTCGCGCCAGCCGTCCAGCTCCAGGCAGCGCACCGTGCCCTCCAGCTCGGCGTGCTGCGGGATCACGTTGGGCGCCGAGCCGGCCGCGATCCGGCCCCAGACCAGGCTGACCCCCCAGCGCGGGTCCATCCGGCGGGCCAGCGCGCCGGGCAGCTCGGCGGCCAGCCGGCCGATCGCGGTGACCAGGTCGGTGGTCAGGTGCGGGCGGGCGGTGTGGCCGCCGGGGCCGTCCAGGCTGAGCACCAGGGCGTCGCAGGCCGAGGTGATCGCCCCGGTGCGCAGGCCGATCCGACCCACCGTCACCTTCGGGTCGCAGTGCACCGCGAAGATCCGGCCGACCCCCTCCATCCCACCGGCCGCGATCACGTCCAGCGCGCCGCCGGGCATGACCTCCTCGGCGGGCTGGAAGACGAGGCGCACCGGCTGGGTCAGCCGGCCCTCGCGCAGCGCCTCGGCCAGCAGCAGCGCGGTGCCGAGCACCACCGTGGTGTGCACGTCGTGGCCGCAGGCGTGGGCCTGGCCGGGGACGGTGGAACGGTACGGCGCCTCGGTCTTCGCGTCCGCGATGGGCAGCGCGTCGATGTCCGCCCGGAAGGCGAGCAGCGGGGTGCCGGCGGGGGTCCCCGCGGGCACCAGGTCGACCAGCAGGCCGGTGCCGCCCGGCAGCACCCGGGGGCTCAGCCCGGCCGCGGCGAGCCGCTCCTTGATCTTGGCGGTGGTGCGGAACTCCTGGCGGCCGAGCTCCGGGTGGCGGTGCAGGTCGCGACGGAACGCGACCAGCTCGGCCTGCACCGCGCGCACCCGCGAACGCAGCGTCAACGTCCCCGGCTCGACCGGATGGTGACTGATCATCGCCTTCCCCTTCGGTGCTCCCGAGGTGACCGGTGCGGACGCGGGGGCCAGTGGTGCGGCCTGGGCGGCCGGCTGAGGTCGGTTCACCCCAACAAGGGTATGGGGGCGGCCTGTGTTTGGCCTGACTTCGGCCAAATCACTCCCCGAATTGGCGCATACGCGGCCCGCGGGTGGGTATGACACGTGGTTTTGTCCGCCTTCCCCGGGTGGGCTGCGCGCAGGGCGATGACCCTGTGCAACGACCGGCGGCGGTCGGGGTAACGAGCCGACATCCCCCGCCCGACCAGCGGTTGTCCCCCGCACCACCACCGGGTGGCGGGAGCGTGTCAAGATCCGGACGGCTAGGTCATGCGCAGGCAAAAAAATCAGACGAACTCTTGAGCTTCGACCGTCCGAGCGAATAAACAACGTCCGCACAGTCAAAACTCGCGCACCCGCGCGACCCTCCGTCAGGAGCCGGTCGAACGGGGCGATCCGTCCTGCCCGCGTCCGGACCGCGCCCACGAAGCGCGACCGTGGCGCACCACATGAGAGTGGGGAACCCACGTGCCCGCAGCCAAGCGCAGCCGGCTCTCCCGGATAGCAGTGGCGGCTCCGGCCGCCGCCCTGGTCCTGGGAACGCTCGCGGTCGCCAACCCGGCCTTCGCCGACACCTCGGCCGGTGTGAAGGACCTCCAGGGAACCCATCCCGCTTGGGCCACGGCCCAGGCCGACAACGGCGCGGTGCCGGCCGGCACCGCGACCGCCGCCCGCATCTACCTCGCCGGCAAGGACCCGCAGTCGCTGGCCGCCTACGCGCAGGCCGTCTCCTCGCCGAACTCGCCGTTCTACGGCAAGTACCTGTCGGCCGCCGACGCCAAGGCCCGCTTCGGTGCCACCCCCGCGCAGGTCAAGGCCGTGACCGAGTGGGTCCAGGGCGCCGGCCTCACCGTGGACGCGGTGACCGAGCACTACGTGCAGGTCTCCGGCACCACCGGTGCGCTGGCCAAGGCCTTCGGCACCGAGTTCCACAACTACCGCACCGCGACCGGCGTCCGCTCGGCCCCGGTCACCGACGTGCAGCTGCCCGCCTCGGTCTCCGACGCGGTGCTGAACATCGCCGGCCTGACCAGCGCGGCCGGCAAGTCCTCCTCGCAGGCCGTCTCGCAGGCCACCGCCGAGGCCAAGGCCCAGGCCGCCCAGCAGGCCGCCCGCGCGGCCGCCCCGGGCGTCATCGCCGCCGCCGACACCCTGCCGACCGTGCCGACCTGCTCCGCGGACGGCTACGACTCGCTGGTCGCCAAGGGCGCGCCGGCCGGCTACGAGAAGAACGAGCCCTTCGCTCCCTGCTCGTACACCACCTCGCAGCTGCGCCAGGCCTACGGCGTCACCAAGTCCGGCCTGACCGGCAAGGGCGCGACCGTCGCGGTCGTCGACGCCTACGGCCTGGGCACCATGGAGGCCGACGCCAACCACTTCTCCACCGCGCACGGCGACAAGCCGTTCGCCCCGGGGCAGTACAAGGAGGTCGTCAACCCGGCCCAGTTCCAGCACCAGGCCGACTGCGGCGACTGGTCGGGCGAGGAGGCCCTGGACGTCGAGATGGTGCACGGCCTCGCGCCGGACGCCAACGTCGTCTACGTCGGCGCCAACTCCTGCTACGACCAGGACCTGAGCGACGCGCTGGCCAACATCGTGGACAACCACCTGGCCGACGTGGTCTCCAACTCCTGGGGCGAGATCATGCACGGCAAGAGCGGCGACCTGGACCCGGCCGTGATCGCCCAGGACAACCAGCTCTTCATGCTGGGCGCGGTCGAGGGCATCGGCTTCACCGTCTCCGCCGGCGACTGCGGCGACAACTCGCCGGCCGCCGCGGCCACCGGCGTGAACTGCCAGGCCGACACCAACCAGGCCCAGACCCAGTGGCCGTCCTCCTCGCCGTGGGTCACCGCGGTCGGCGGCACCGCGCTGGAGCTGTGGAACAAGAAGGGCGACTACGCCGACGAGGTCTCCATGGGTGACCAGCGCTCGGTGCTGTCGGCCGACCAGAAGTCGTGGAGCCCGATGCCGGGCTTCTTCTACTTCGGTGGTGGCGGCGGCGTCGCCAAGGACATCGCCCAGCCGTGGTACCAGAAGGACGTCGTGCCGAGCTCGGTCTCGCACACCGCCGCGGACGGCACCAAGTCGGCCACCCCGCTGCGCGCCACCCCGGACATCGCGATGAGCGGTGACCTGGTGGCGGCCACCCTGGTCGGCTACACCCCGGCCGGCGGCGCCTACAGCGAGGGCGGCTACGGCGGCACCTCGGTCTCCTCCCCGGAGCTGGCCGGCATGCTGGCCGACGCCATCCAGGCCCGTGGCGGCAAGTCGCTCGGCTTCGCCAACCCGGCGCTGTACGCCCGTGGCGACAACGACCGCATCTACAACGACGTGGACGACACCGAGAACCACGGCAAGCTGGGCAACGTGGTCGACCTCGGCGTGGTCAACGGCGCGCTCAAGGTCCGCCTGTACAAGATCGGCTCGGACTTCGGCCTCAAGGCCACCCCGGGCTACGACACCGCGACCGGCCTCGGCACCCCGGGCAAGGGCTTCCTGAAGTCCTTCCTGAGCGGCGACGACGACGCGCAGGGCAACGAGGGCTGATCCTCGTAGCCGGTACACGAGCGGGGCCCCGGAGTGCGACTCCGGGGCCCCGTTCGTTCCCGGTCCGCGGCGCGGCTCAGAACCGGTCGACCGGGGTGTAGGTGCCCCAGACCTCGCGCAGCGCGTCGCTGACCTCGCCGACGGTGGCCCGGGCGGCCAGCGCCTCCTTCATCGGGTACAGCACGTTGTCGTGGCCCTCGGCCGCCTTGCGCAGCGCGGTCAGGGTGCGCCGCACCGCCGCCGAGTCGCGCCCGGCGCGCAGCCGGGCCAGCCGCTCGGCCTGCTGGGCCTCGATCGCCGGGTCCACCCGCAGCGGCTCGTAGGGCTCCTCGGCGTCCAGCTGGAACCGGTTGACGCCGACCACGGTGCGCTCGCCGCTGTCCGTCTCCTGCTGGATCCGGTAGGCGGTGCGCTCGATCTCGGACTTCTGGTAGCCGTTCTCGATCGCGGCCACCGCGCCGCCCATCTCCTCGATCCTGCCGATCAGCTCGACCGCGGCGGCCTCGACCTCGTCGGTCATCGCCTCGACCACGTAGGAGCCGGCGAACGGGTCGACGGTGGCGGTCACGTCGGTCTCGTAGGCCAGCACCTGCTGGGTGCGCAGCGCCAGCCGGGCCGACTTCTCGGTGGGCAGCGCGATGGCCTCGTCGAAGCTGTTGGTGTGCAGCGACTGGGTGCCGCCGAGCACCGCGGCCAGCGCCTGGACCGAGACCCGGACCAGGTTGACCTCGGGCTGCTGGGCGGTCAGCTGCACCCCCGCCGTCTGGGTGTGGAAGCGCAGCATCTGCGACTTGGGGTTCCTGGCGCCGAAGGTGTCGCGCATGACCCGGGCCCAGATCCGGCGGGCGGCCCGGAACTTGGCCACCTCCTCCAGCAGCGTGGTGCGGGAGACGAAGAAGAACGACAGCCGCGGCGCGAAGTCGTCCACGTCCATCCCGGCGGCGACCGCGGTGCGCACGTACTCGATGCCGTTGGCCAGCGTGAACGCGATCTCCTGCGCGGGGTTCGCGCCGGCCTCGGCCATGTGGTAGCCGGAGATCGAGATGGTGTTCCACCTGGGGATCTCGGCCCGGCAGTACTGGAACACGTCCGCGATCAGCCGCAGGCTCGGCTTGGGCGGGAAGATGTAGGTGCCGCGGGCGATGTACTCCTTGAGCACGTCGTTCTGGATGGTGCCGGTCAGCCTCCCGGACGGCACCCCCTGCGACTCGCCGACCAGCTGGTAGAGCAGCAGCAACAGCGATCCGGGCGCGTTGATGGTCATCGAGGTGGAGACCTCGCCCAGCGGGATCCCGCCGAACAGCACGCTCATGTCCTCGACGCTGTCGATCGCCACGCCGACCTTGCCGACCTCGCCGGCCGACACCGGCGCGTCCGAGTCGTAGCCCATCTGGGTGGGCAGGTCGAAGGCGACCGAGAGGCCCGTGGTGCCGTTGGCGATCAGTTGCTTGTAGCGCGCGTTGGACTCGGCGGCGGTGCCGAAACCGGCGTACTGGCGCATCGTCCAGGGCCGTCCGGTGTACATCGACGGGTAGACCCCGCGGGTGAACGGGTACTCGCCCGGTGCGCCGAGCCGCTCGATCGGCTCCTGCGGGCCGTAGAGCGGGGCGACGGGGAAACCCGATTCGGAGTGCCGGGCGGATTCGGTGCGGCGGGGCTCGGGCGCCATGGGGGGAACCTCCGGAGAAAGCTGACTACCGTTCAGCTGGCGTCACGCACTGTAGGCGCGCGTACTCCAGGAACGACAGATTCCACCCTTGGGACCTTGCTCACAAGCTCCTGCGATGATGGGCCGTACACGGGTACGAGGAGAGGACGGGTCATGGGTACCGGTCGACAGTCAGTCGCGGTGGTCACCGGAGCGAGCAGCGGGATCGGTGCGGCCACCGCCCGCCGGCTGGCCGCCGAGGGCTTCGCGGTGGTGCTGACCGCGCGGCGCACCGAGCGGATCGAGGAGCTCGCCAAGGAGCTCGAGGCGGCCGGGCACACCGCGACGGCGGTCACCCTGGACGTCACCGACCGTGCCGCGGTCGACGCCTTCGCCCGCGACCTGGGGCCGGTGGACGTGCTGGTCAACAACGCCGGCGGGGCGTTCGGCGCCGAGTCGGTGGAGCAGGGCGACCCGGCCGACTGGCTGGCGATGTACCAGGTGAACGTGCTGGGCGTGCTGCACATGACCCAGGCCCTTCTGCCCGCGCTGCGGGCCAGTGGCGACGGCACCGTGCTGATCCTCTCCTCCACCGCCGCGCTGGCCGCCTACGAGGGCGGCGGCGGCTACGTCGCGGCCAAGCACGCGGCCCACACCATCGCCGCCACGCTGCGGCTGGAGCTGGTCGGCGAGCCGATCCGGGTGATCGAGATCGCCCCGGGCATGGTCAAGTCGGAGGGCTTCGCGGTCACCCGGTTCCGCGGCGACGAGGCCAAGGCCGCCGCCGTCTACCAGGGCGTCTCGCACCCGCTCACCTCCGAGGACATCGCCGACACGGTGGCCTGGGCGGTCACCCGCCCGTCGCACGTCAACATCGACCTGCTGGTGGTGCGCCCGCGCGCCCAGGCGTCCAACTACAAGGTGCACCGGGACTGACCGCCTTGACCCTCCGCCGCCTGCTGGTCCCCGCGGTGCTCGGCGCGCTGCTGCTGACCGGGTGCACCTCGGCCGCCCGCCCGGCCCCCGCCGCCTACGACCGGATCCACTGGACCTCCTGCGGATCCGGTCTGCAGTGCGGGCGGCTGAAGGTCCCGCTGGACTACGCGGCGCCGGACGGCCAGGCGCTGGAGCTGGCCGTGGTCCGCGAGCCGGCCCGGGACCAGCAGCACCGGATCGGCTCGCTGGTGGTCAACCCGGGCGGCCCGGGCGAGTCCGGGGTGGCCATGGTCAAGGACGGCACCGACCAGTTCGACGGGCCGCTGCACGACCGCTACGACATCGTCGGCTTCGACCCGCGCGGCACCGGGGACTCCTCGCCGATCCGCTGCCTGACGGACAAGCAGCGCGACGCCCTGGACCAGCAGGACGACCCGGCCGACCCGCAGGCCCGCAAGGCGAGCCGGGAGCAGCAGGCCGCGCAGTACGCCCAGGCCTGCCGGAGCCGGGCCGGCGCGCTGCTGCCCTTCGTCGGCACCCGCAACACCGCGCGGGACATGGACCGGCTGCGCCAGGCACTGGGCGAGGCCAAGCTCGACTACCTCGGCATCTCCTACGGCACCTACCTGGGTGCGCTGTACGCCGAGGAGTTCCCGCAGAACACCGGGCGCCTGGTGCTGGACGGCGCGGTGGACCCGGCCGAGGACAAGCTGGACGCGAGCGTGCAGCAGCAGATCGGCTTCGAGAAGTCGCTGGAGCGCTTCGCCGCCGACTGCGCCACCGCCCACCCGCAGGAGTGCCCGCTCGGCCAGGACCCGGCGCAGGCCGGCGAGCGGGCCGCCGCCTTCCTGGACGGCCTGCACGACGCCCCGCTGCCCACCCAGGACAAGGACGGCCGCAAGCTCACCTCCACGCTGGGCTGGACCGGCGCCCTGATGTTCCTCTACGGCGACCAGGACACCGCCTGGGGCGAGCTGCGCGCGGCGCTGTCCGCCGCGATGGACCAGCACGACGGCGCGCCGCTGCTGGCCGCCGCGGACGCCTACAACGGCCGCGACGGCAGCGGCCACTACACCGCCTCCGACGACGCGCACTTCGCGATCGGCTGCGCCGACGCGCCGACCCCGGCGCCCTCGCCGCAGCGGGTGCAGCAGGTGCTCGGCGAGCTGAAGCAGCAGGCCCCGCTGCTCAACCGGACCACCACCGCCGAGGACGTCGAGGACCCGGGCTGCGCCGACTGGCCGTACCGGACCACCGAGCAGCCGCACACCGTCCGCGCCGAGGGCAGCGCCCCGATCCTGGTGATCGGCACCACCGGGGACCCGGCCACGCCCTACCAGTCGGCGGTCAATCTGGCCCACGGGCTGGCCGACGCCACCCTGCTGACCCGGCAGGGCGAGGGCCACGCGGCCTTCGGCAGCGGCAACGCCTGCGTCACGGACGCGCTCGACGCCTACCTGGTCAGCGGCACCATGCCTCCCGCGGGGACCAGCTGCACCGGCTGATCCGGAGTAGTCCTGACCGGTACCGGCCATGACCCGTTAGCTCGGTGGTCACAACTTGATAGCTCGTCGGAGTGAATTGCGCGAGCACCCTCCCCAACTGATGAGCGCTCAACTACCGTGGAGCCGCTGCCCGGGAGCACCACGGACCCGCGTGGGCGAGCGACCCGTCGCCCTGGCGTGATCCATGCTGGTTGTGTCCGACCCATGAGCCCACCCATCACGGCGCCTCGTCCGCGTCATCTTCCGCCTCCCGAGGAGGACCCGCTGGCCAGCGATCATCCGACCGACAGCGCAGCTGATCAGGTCGGTATCCCCGCACCCCGGCCGATCGGACCGGCCACCTCCTCCGACAGCGGCCCCGCGGCCGGCCTGCACCGGTTCAACGAGGCCGATCCCGGCGCCGCCGAGGAGGCACTGCTCGCCTGCTGCGGCAGCCACCGCTGGGCCCTGCGGCTGACCGCCCACCGCCCCTACCCCGATCTGGCCTCCCTGCTGGCCGCCGCCAGCGAGGCCTCCTACGACCTGCGGCCCACCGACCTGGCCGAGGCACTGGCCGACGAGAGCTGGATGCCGCAGCCGCTGCTCGGCATGCGGGCCCCGGGCAGCCAGGCCGCGCACACGGCGCTGCGCGCGGCGCACGCCGCCTACGAGTCCCGGTACGGCCACGTCTTCGTGGTCTGCCTGGACGGGGTCGAGCCGGAGGAGATGCTGGACACCGTGCTCAGCTCGATCCGCACCCGGCTGGCCAACGAGCCGGACGAGGAGCGCCTGGTCGCCGCCGAGGAGCTGCGCCGGATCGCGCTGCACCGACTGGAGCACCTGGTGGCCTCGTCCAGCAGCAGCTGACCGTCCGACCGATCGACGGCGCGCCGCCCGCTCAGCACGCGGGCGGCGCGCACCGGTGCGTGCCGGGTCGGCGCCACCGCC